>JAOBWQ010000444.1 GCA_025463425.1 Ilumatobacteraceae bacterium
ATCGCCGAGCACGTCGTCGACCTCGGTCCCGGGGCCGGCTCGGGCGGTGGCGAGATCGTCTTCGAAGGCACGGTCGATGGCCTGCGCGCCAGCGGCACGCTGACCGGGCGGCACCTCGACGACCGCGCCGCACTGAAGCCCTCGGTGCGCACCCGGTCCGGCGCGCTCGAGGTGCGCGGCGCCGACGCGCACAACCTGCAGAGCATCGACGTCGACATCCCGTTGGGCGTACTGGTGGTGATCACCGGTGTGGCCGGGTCGGGCAAGAGCTCGTTGATCACCGGTTCGGTGTCGACGCGCGACGACGTGGTGTCCGTCGATCAGTCGGCGATCAAGGGTTCGCGCCGCAGCAACCCGGCGACGTACACGGGGCTGCTCGACCCGATCCGCGCTGCGTTCGCAAAGGCCAACGGCGTGAAGCCGGCGCTGTTCAGCCCCAACTCCGAAGGCGCCTGCCCGAACTGCAACGGCGCCGGCGTCATCTACACCGACCTGGCGATGATGGCCGGCGTCGCTGCGGTCTGCGAGGTCTGCGAAGGCAAGCGCTTCGACGCCGACGTCCTCGACCACACCTTCGGCGGCAAGGACATCAGCGAGGTGCTGGCCATGTCGGTCGGCGAGGCCGAAGCGTTCTTCGCCGACGGCGCGGCGGTCACGCCCGCGGCGCACAAGATCCTCACCCGACTCGTCGACGTCGGGCTCGGCTACCTCACCATCGGCCAGCCCCTGCCCACGCTGTCGGGCGGCGAACGCCAGCGGCTCAAGCTCGCGACGCACCTCGGTGAGAAGGGCGGCATCTACGTCCTCGACGAACCGACCAGCGGCCTGCACCTCGCCGATGTCGAGAACCTGCTCGGCCTGCTCGACCGGTTGGTCGACTCCGGCAAATCGGTGATCGTCATCGAGCACCACCAGGCGGTGATGGCCCACGCCGACTGGATCATCGACCTCGGCCCGGGTGCCGGCCACGACGGCGGCCGGATCGTGTTCGAAGGCACTCCCGCCGACCTCGTCGCGGCCAAGACCACTCTCACGGGCAAGCACCTCGCTGCGTACGTCCGCCCCTGACGAGCCCCTGAGCCGCGCGCCGGCCGGTTCAACCGCCCGGGACGGTGAGCGTCACCGTCAGCGCGCCGGTGTGCGCCGGATGCTTCCGTCCGGAAGCAACGATGCCCGGCATCACCGCCGCTGACTTCGCCACCGCTTCGTCGATCGATGGCAGGGACACGTCGTAGAGCGTGGCGAAGTCGGCGCCGATCGCGCGGCGAGGATCCCGCCGCCACCGCGTCGCCGCGCTGAACGCGCCGCTCGCGATCATGTCCGGGACGTGGTCGCGGTCGTACCACTCGTCCCACTCGGCTTCGAGCGCCGAATCGTTGGGCATCACCAGGGCGAGGATGTGACCGCGCAGCTCCGTGCTCGGCACGGGCTTGTGGTTCCACTCCCCGTGCGACACGTACGTCGCGGCATCGACGACGGTGTGCGCCTCGTGCACTCGGCCGCTCGCCCGGAGCGCCGCCAGGGCGGGAGCGAACGCCGGCACCTCCGTGGTCGGGTACTCGGCGATCGTCACGTGTGAGAACCCGACCCCCGGCATGCCCGGCGCGGGCTTGGTCGACAACTGCCAGAAGGTCACGTGTTCCGCGCCGGTCGTGCGGAGGTCGGCCTCGTGCACCTCGCGATGCCAGGCGATCCACTCGGGTTCGACGGCCGGCTTGTTGCACTTCTCGTGCAGGATCAGCAGCGCCTGCGTCGTCATCGGGCCAGGCTGCTCCCCCGGAGCCTCACCGAGCGAGCCGGGACCGGCAGCACCCGTCGACGGCAAGTTCGTGGTTCGAATCCGACACGGGTGGGCAGATCCACACGATGACCGTCACGGAGCAGAAGTTCGACATCACGCCCACCGCTCTCTTCGATGTCCTCGTCGATCCGACGACGTATCCGAAGTGGCTCGTCGGCGCGAAGCGGATCCGCGAGGTCTCTCCCGATTGGCCCGCGGCCGAGAGCTGGTTCAAGCACACGGTCGGGTTCGGGCCGATCGCGATCCCCGACCGCACCACGGTGCGCGACGTCGAGGCGCCGATCATGCTGGAACTGCTCGTCAGGGCTCGCCCGGCGATCGAGGCGATCGTGCGCTTCGACATCGTGCCGAAGACCGACGGGTGCCTGCTGCGCATGACCGAGACGCCCGTCGGCATCCACAAGCTGCTCTCGCCCGTCATGCAACCGCTCATCCGCGCCCGCAACGAGCGGTCGTTGCAGCGCCTACAAGGGCTGACCGATCAGCTGCCGCGACGGACTGCGTCGACGCAGTGACCCCCTTGCGACACGACTGACGGGCGCTCAGGCAGGCGGTTCGTTCTCGACGTTGTCGGTGGCTTGCTGCGTGCCCACCGGATGCTCGGTCGTCTCGCCGGTCACCGGATTGCGGCCGTGCTCCTTGCTCTGCTTCGGTTCGTGGGGGTCGACATCGGAGGTGCTCACGGGTTGGGTGTACCCCATGGCGCGCCCTGTGAACCGGCGGGTTGCCCGTTCGCTCGATGGGGTAGCGACGAGCCACACCCATCCCGAGGAGGACGAGATGCAGATCGGATACACATTGATGACGGAGGAGCACGGGCCGGTCGAGTTGGTCGAGATCGCCCGTACTGCAGAAGCGGTGGGCTTCGACTTCCTCGTGCAGTCGGACCACTTTCACCCGTGGGTGCCCGAGCAGCAGCACTCCCCCAACGCGTGGGCACTGATGGGCGCGGTGGCAGCCAGCACGTCCACGATCGCTCTGCAGACGTTCGTCACCTGTCCCATCGTTCGCTACCACCCAGCGATCGTCGCCCAGCAGGCCGCGACGGTGGACCTCCTGTCCGCAGGCCGGTTCACGCTGTCCGTCGGTGCCGGAGAACGCCTCAACGAGCACGTCGTCGGTAAGGGTTGGCCGCCAGCCGACGTTCGCCACCTGATGCTGCGCGAGGCGCTCGAGATCATCACCTCGCTCTGGAGCGGCGGCTATCACTCGTACCACGGGACCTACTTCGACCTCGAGGACGCCCGAGTGTTCGACCTACCCGAACAGCAGACGCCCTTGGCGATGGCCATCAGTGGAACCGAATCGCTGCAGCTGGCCACGGAGTTCGCCGACCACGTCATCCTCACCACGCCCGAGCCCGACCTGATCGCGGCGTTCCGCAAGGCCAAGGGGCCGGAGGCGACCGCCACGACCCAGCTCGCGGTCTCGTACGGACCCGATGTCGACGAAGCGCTGACGGTCGCCCACCGTCAGTTCCGCTGGTCAGCTCTCGGCTGGAAGGTCCAGGCCGAACTGCCGAACCCGATCAACTTCGACGCCGCCTCGAAGTACGTCCGGCCGGACGATCTCGCC
>JAOBWQ010000490.1 GCA_025463425.1 Ilumatobacteraceae bacterium
ACGTACCGGTGATCGCAACCGAACGCACCTCCACCGGTGAGCTCTCCGTTCCGTTCGACAAGGGAACGGTCATGGCCGCGACCAAGGCGCACGGCAGCCACGTGCTGACCTCGCAGGAGGAAGCCGAGCTCGGCGACCACTACAACCTTCACAACTGATCTCGGATCTCGTCTCTCGCGATTGCTGCCGACTTGTGTCGCTAGGCGCGAGTCGGCAGTCTGTCGGCATGCGATTCGGGCCTGGGATAGCGATCGCAGCGGTCCTCATGGGCGGCTGCACGAGCAGCCGCGACGTGTCGCCGACGACGTCGTTGGTGGCAGTCACGACGACCGAAGCAGCGACCAGCACGACGGCATCGCCGCCCACCACCGTGGCTCCGACGACCACCACCGAGGCGCCGACGACGACGACCGAACCCCCTACGACCACCACTGAGCCGCCGACGACCACAACGGAGGCGCCGACGACCACGACCTCACCGTTCGTCACCGAAGGCGCAACGGTGATCGTCGCGAACTGCACCAACCTCCAAGGTGGTGCCAGCCGCATGACCAAGGCATTGACCAAGGTCGGTTACCACACTGCCGATCCGACGAACTGCGCCGGCGCGGAGGAGTTCCGTGACACGACTCAGATCTACTTCCTGGACGCAGGGCTGGCCGTCGCCACCTCGATCGCCAACGTGCTCGGCGTGCCGCTGCTGCGCATGCCGACGCCTGCTCCGATCACCGACGCGACCGCTGGGCTCGGAGACGCGACGGTGCTGATCATGTTGGGCCGCGACCTCGTCGGCAAGACCCCGCCCGGCCTGCGCTGACCGACTGTCACATGCGCTGCCACGCGCGGATCAGCCGGCGGTCGGCACGACTCCACATGTGCTCAGCGCTTCGACGAAAGCCGCCGTGCCGGAGTCGCTGACCGAGCCGTTCGCACCGATCGCCTGGAGATCGGCGTCGGAGATCTTGCCGGACAGGGCGTCGACCAGGCAGTCGATCTGATCGTCGCTGATGTCCAGCTGGCCACCGATCTGCAGCAGTTGGAACAGCTGCCGGATGCCGTCGTCACCCGGTGACAGCACGACGCCGGCCTGACCGGCGGTCGTCTGGTTCGGGGCCAGCCCGCAGTTCTTCTGCAGGTAGGCATTGCGGTCGTCGGTGACCTTGATGTAATCGGCGCTGTCGACCAGGGCCTTGCCCTCCTCCGACGTGAGCGCGGCGAAGCTGTAGTCGTACTTCTCGAGCAACGCGACGACCGCTTCCTCCTGGGCGACGCTCTTGGCCGCAAGGTCGGCGAAGTCGGCAGGGGCGAGCGCCGCAGCTGCCTTCGTGGCCGCCAGTGCTGCGGCGACCTCCGCCTTCACGACCGTCGGATCGATCCCCGCTGTGTCGATCGCCGCGCCCGCCCGGCGGGCTTCGTCCCACGCGGTGCAGAACGGACCTGCCGTCGCGACGACGCTGCTACCGGGCGTGATCGACGAACCGCTCGGCGCCGTGGTGGACGCAGCGCCCGTCGACGCCGGGCTCGAGGAGCTGCAGCCGACCACACCCGCCATCGAGACGGCCACGACCGCGACGAGGGATGGAAGACGATGTCGAATCCCTGGCTGCACGGCGCGACGCTACCGGTTCAGGCGACGCGGACCAGTTCGCGCACGCGGGCCAGCAGCACCTCGAGCGCAGGGGCGTTCATCCCGCCGTGGGGCAGGATCACGTCGGCGTGGCGCTTGCTCGGCTCGATGAACTGCTCGTGGCTGGGCCGCACGGTGGCCAGGTACTGGGCGACGATGCTGGCGGGTGAGCGGCCCCGTTCGACCACGTCGCGCTCCAGCCGGCGGATCAGGCGGATGTCTGCGTCGGTGTCGACGAACACCTTCAAATCGAACCGGTCGCGCAGGGTGGGGTCGTAGAGCACGAGGATGCCCTCGACGACGATGATCCGCGCCGGGTGCGCCATCGTCACCTCGTCGCTGCGCGCGTAGTCGGCGTAGTCGTACACCGGCACGGGCACCGACGCGCCCGCCACCAGGGCGGCGAGGTGGTCGTTCAGCAGCGCCCAGTCGAACGCGTCGGGATGGTCGTAGTTCGACGTCTGGCGCTCGGCGAGGTCGGCACCGGTGCTGGCCACGTAGTACGAATCCAGCTTGATCAGGGAGACGTTCTCGGCGCCGGCGAGCTCGGTGAGGCGCTCCGAGATGGTGGTCTTCCCCGAGCACGCACCGCCTGCGACCCCGATCAGAAACGGTTTCTGCACGGGTCCCGCCACGGCGTCAGTGGTCATCCCGCAGACCATACCAACGCCGCCGCGCGCCACCCGGTGGGCCGGGGTACTTGTATCGCGGGGCCGTGGCAGGCAGGCTGTGTGCCGTGGCAGAGACGATTGAGTTGACCGAGCGTGAGCGCGCCCTGTTGGATTTCGAAGGCGGTTGGTGGACGCTCGACGAAGCCAAGGACAGCCTGATCCGCGCGCGGTTCGCCTGCAGCCTCGACGAGTACTACCAGGAGCTCAACCGGCTCCTCGACGTACCGGCGGCGCTCGACCATGATCCCCTGGTGGTCCGCCGCCTGATCCGTCTGCGCGATCGCAAGCGCCGGGCCCGGCTCGACGCGCCGGCGCAGGCCGCCGACGACGCCACCGGAGGACGCACCACATGAGCAACGATCAGCCGTCCCGGCGCCCGCCGGTCAAGTCGACGACGGGCGGCGCACCGATGGGTTCCACGATCAGCATCGTCATCGCCGTCGTCGCCGTCGTCGTCGGCTTCTTGATCCTGCGCAACATCAACAACGACGGCAGCAGCGCCGGCGCCCTGCCTTCCGGGCCGGGTGTGAGCACGCCCAGCGAGCTGACCACGATCCCCGGGCTCACCGACACGACCGCCACCACGGCCGCGCCGGCCGTGGTCACGCCGACGACCGTTCCCCTCGTCTTCTCCCCCGGCACTGTCGTCGTCGCGAACGCCTCCGGCGTCGGCGGCGCGGCGAAGACGGCCACGAAGGCACTGACGACGGCCGGCTGGACGATGGGCGATCCCACCGACGCGTTCGGTCCCGCGAAGCGGATCGACAAGACAGTCGTGTACTACAAGCCGGGCGGCGAGCAGGTTGCGGCGTCGGTCGCGCAGGCCTTCAGCACGCCCACCGCTGTGGTCGTCTCAGCGGCCATGCCGGCACCGATCCCCGTGGTCAACGCAACGATCGGCGACGCGACCGTGCTGGTGATGCTCGGCACCGACCTCGCCGGCAAGGCACTCCCGCTGCTGGCCCCGCCGGACACCACCATTCCGGCCACCACGCTGCCCACCGCCGCAATCGGCACCAGCACCAGCGTCCCCTGAACCCGCGCTGCTGTGGCAGCTGGGGGCCGACTCAGCCGGCGCGGTCGCGGAGCAGCATCGTGGCTGCTTCCTCGATGCACGTCCTGGTCTCCTGCATCGCCCGCTCGCGACCGAAGGTCGTGACCAGGGCCACGTGTTCGATCCGGTCGACCACCTCCGGCTCCGCGTCGCCCACGATCGCAGCGATCGGCTTGCCGGCCTGCTTGGCGATCAACTGCATCCCTCCCACGACCTTGCCGCGGAAGCTCTGCTCGTCGAGGAAGCCCTCGCCGGTGATCACGAAGTCGGCCGCGGCCACCTTGTCGTGCAGGTCGAGCTCGTCGGCGACGAGGTCGAAGCCGGGCATCAGCTTGCCGCCGAGGGCGACGAGGGCGCCCGCCAACCCACCCGCGGCGCCGGTGCCGGGGATCGAGCGCACGTCGAACCCGTAGTCCTGCAGGTACATCTGGGCGAGGCGTTCGAGCCGGCCGACGAGCAGGCCGACCTGCGCCGGTGTCGCTCCCTTCTGCGGACCGAAGACCGGAGCTGCGTCGACGAAGGTGGTGGTGACGTCGCATGCCACCAGCAGCTCGACGCCGCGCAGCCGCTGTGGGGCGCGGATGGACCGCAGCGCGCCGAGCCCACCATCTGTGGTTGCCGAACCGCCGAGGCACACGATGATCTTCTTCGCACCGGCATCCAGCGCCAGATCGATCAGCTCGCCCGTTCCCGAGGTGGTGGCGGACAACGCATCGTTGCCCTCCCGACCGCCCGCCAGGAGCAGCCCAGACGCCTTGGCCATCTCGATCACCGCGACATCACGGCTCAGCCGCCACTCCGCTTCCACCGTTTCGCCGAGTGGTCCGATGACGCGGGAGATCCGGTTCGGTCCGCCGAGCACGTCGAGGGTGCCCTCGCCACCATCTGCGACACCGACCTCGACGCACTCGTGATCGAGCTGCCAGCACGCGTGGCCGATCGCGCGCGCCACCTCGGCCGCCGTCGCGGTGCCCCTGAATTTGTCGACCGCCGCGAGCACGCGCATGGCCGGGAGGCTACCGCCGCCACGAAAGGTGCACTGACCTGCCGCGACAGCCCCTCGTGCCGCACGTCCGCGAGCGCACGGCATCCGAACTGGTTGGGACGGAAACCCGACCCGCTCGGTAGCGTTTCGGACATGTCCGTCACCGTTCGAATTCCCACAACGATGCGCCCGCTGGCCGGGGGCAGCTCTTCGGTCAAGGTCGAGGGCACGAAGCTCGCCGAGGTCCTGTCGAACCTGAACACCGAGTTCCCCGGTTTCGACGACCGCCTGTTCGACGAGACGGGCGCGCTGCGCAAGTTCGTGAACGTGTTCGTCGCCGACGACGACGTGCGCTACCTCGAGGGCCTCGACACAGTGGTCCCCGACGGCGAGACCGTGTCGATCATCCCGGCCGTCGCCGGCGGCTGATCGCCGTCGTCTGACCGCACTGAACCGGGGCGACCAGCTCCATCAGCCCGGCAGTAGCTCCACGAAGTCGGCACGTCGCTTCGGCCCCATCGCGGGCAGAGGTGGCCGGTTGTCGCGGTCCTGCCACACCGCAAAGATCCTGGCCCCGACGTCGGCGTCCTTGGTGATGGCATCGGGAGCCGACA
>JAOBWQ010000502.1 GCA_025463425.1 Ilumatobacteraceae bacterium
TTCGAAGGTGGTCGTCGTCCGGTTGGACTGACCGATGGTGAACCAAACTGTTGCCGCTGCGCACGCGGCAACGACCACCCACGCCACGCCGACTCGTTGGGGCGAACTCCGGGTCGAACGCCTGGCCGACCCAGCTCCTGGCTCTTCGTCAGTCATCGCTCGACGGCATGCGTCGCGCAACTCATCGTCGAGCCAGACCTCTGACCTCCGGAGGACATCATCGACCGACTCACCTGAGGCGACGCGGGAAGCGAACCACGCCGTGGCGGCCTCCACCGCGTCGTCGACGTCGGCGACGCCGAGAAGGGTGACCCGACCGACGCGCTCTGCGGCGGAGCCGTCGACCGCGACGAGTTGAAGAATGGCGCGATGGAAGATCGCAAGACGCTCGACATCCTCGGCTGTCTGCCGAGCCAGGCGCAGTGCATCGGCGAACAGCCGATCATCGCCGATCGGTAGTGACTCGGCCGCCCGACGGTAGACCCCCGGGAGCTGTGCCCGTCCAACCGTTGGGCCGGCAATGCGGCACAGCCAACGAAAGACCCTTGCCGACGACTCTTCGAAGCAGACATTCGCGTCGTCGTACGAATTGACCTCGGCCGGCTCAGACTGCACGGCTGAATCATCCCTCGCCGAGGTGCACGCGTTGCACGCGAAGTGGCGTTTGGTCAGCGATTGCGGCGTTTGTCGATGATCACCATCGGCATCATCACGAGCCAGCCTCCGAGGAAGATCCACTTGCCCACGTTCGAGTTCCCCTGCAGCGCCGTAACGCCGCCGCCGCCGACGATCGCAACCGTCCACGGCACCAGCAGCCACCGACCGAAGCGACGGTTCGCACGCTTGCGTTCCGGGTCCATCGGCACGATCGGACGTCCGACAGTGCGGATCTCGGGGTTCGCAGCCAACAGCGTCAAGGCCAGTTCGCGCGAGTCGGTGATGATCGGGGAGATGCACCTCCCGGACACCCGCATCGTGACTCGTTGGCCGCGGAACCGAACCGTGGTGACGTCCTCCACGCGCAGCTCACGAGTGCGCAGAGCACTGCGAAGTTGAAGCCGGCCATCTGTGAACACACGGATCTCGATCGGCTGCACGACCAGCGCCTGCCGCCAGAAGAGCGCGACGACTGCCAGGAAGACGATGAGGGGAACGAAGATGACGTGGTCGCCGATCACTTGCACGGCCACCGTCACGACCACAACTACCGACATCACGCAGAGAACGACGAGTCCGAGCACGCGCTGTACGACTGGCATGCGGAACACCCGACCGGGATCGACATTCCTCCACAGCGGTACCGAGCCAATTTGCATGCAACCAACGCATCGGCGCGATGACAGCATCACTTGAGCCAGGTGGCAACACGACCACGATCAGATGATCATCGACACATGTGCTGTCCCGGCTCAACGACGGCCGACGGAGGGCGGTCGTCATAGAGTCCGGCGACGTGGATGAGGTTCAGCGCGCATACGGCCTTCGTTCGGCGCTGTACATCGAGCTCTTCGGCACGACCGCCCAGGTGCATGCGGACGACCTGGCGCTCATCGGACGCCACCTCACGATTCGACCGGGCGCAGTGCTCGACGTCGGGTGCGGACCTGGACACCTGACCGAGCATCTCCGCTCGCTGGACATCGACGCGGCCGGGATCGACATCGTTCCCGAGTTCATCCTCCACGCCCGCTCGACCCATCCACTCGGCCGCTACGAAGTCGGCTCGATGGAGCAGCTGCCCGCCGCAGCCGAATCAGTCGCAGGCATCCTCGCCTGGTACTCGCTGATCCATCTCCTGCCAGACGCGCTCGACCGAGTGCTCGGCGAATTCCGCAGAGTGCTCGTCCCGGGCGGGACGCTTGTCGCCGGGTTCTTTCCTGGCGAACGGATCATCACGTTCGAGCACAAGGTCGCGACCGCATGGTTCTGGCCCGTGGACGAGTTCTCTGCACGTCTGGGCAAGGCGGGCTTCACCGAGGTCGAACGTCAGCTTCGCCCAGCCGAGGACGGCCACCGGTCACACGCCGCCATCGCGGCAATCGCTGAAACCCGGCGGACGCGCTGAGGCGCAGAACGTGGAGCTCAGCCGAATGCGACCTTTCATGCCCCGATGACGATCACCAGTTCGTTGCCTTCGGGGTCAGCGACCCGCCAGCGATCCTGCGACTCGTCGAGGAGTCGGCCACCCGCTGCGAGGGCCGTGGCCACACGCGTTTGCGCGAGGTCCGACGGCACGGCGAGCTCGAAGTAGATGCGGTTGCGCTGCCGGCGCCGGTCCGTCTCCGCAGCATCCAGCTCCTGGAACACCAGCACCGGGTTCAGCCGTCGCGGGTCGTGGATGTCGGCGACCCCGGCTCGCCGGTCGGGGGTGTATCCGAGCGCGGCGACCCAGAACTGGCGGACTGCGGCGACGTCGGCGGCGTCGAGGAAGAGCTGGGTGAAGCGGGGCAGCCCCGGATCCGCAGTTGCCCCGAGTTCGCGGGCCGCGCTCTGGATGCTTCCGGCGAGGTCGGTGAAGTCGAGCTCGAGGCCATGGGAGTCGGCTTCCCACTGGTCCTTCCCGCTGTCGATGATCACGAGCCCTGGGCGCAGGTCGACCAGCAGCGGGAAGCCGGCGTCGTCGGCCAGCGCCGCTGCGGCGGCGGCCAGGTCACGCTGCTGAGTCAGCGAGGTGGTTCGGTAGCACGCCATCGCACTGAACACCACCTGCCAGTCAGCGGTGTCGATCCCGTCGCCGAGCGCGTCGCCGGGCACCAGGTCGACCTCGTTGCCGTCGGGGTCGGTGTGGCACACCCCGTACGGTCCGGATCCCTCACCAAGACCCATTTGCTCGACCGCCGAGGCCGGCCGTACCACGTCGAGGTGGATGCGGTTTCGCAGCGGCAGCGGCTCCGTCGATTGCCGGATCCGTACAGCGGGGTCGCGCCGCAACGGATCCTCCAAACCGCCATCCTCCCCAGCCGCGTCGTCGAGCACGCGCTGCCAGAACTGCTTCAGCGCAGTCGGGTCCGCGGATTCGAACACGACACTCAACTGCTGGAGCACGGCAGGGTCCCCAGCCAGCCCGAGATCCTGCGCTGCCGCCGAGACCGCCTCCGCGTGCTCGCCTGAGTCGAGGCGCACCCGCACACCTGTCGCGCGGAGGTCGACCACGATCTCGGCCGACAGGTCGACGATGCGCCGGGCCAGGGCGGCCGCGTCGCTCAGCGACGGCGCGTCGAACCATGCCGTCGCAACGCCGTCGACCACCCGCCAATCTGTTCCGTTCTCTGTCATTCCCGGCACCGTAGTGCCCATTCCCGGACGACCTTCTTCCGGAATGGACAGCGTGGATCATGAAGGCCGGGCGATGACGACAGCACGTGGACGCAGCCCGGAATGGGAGTCTTCGGCGCCTCGTCGGCCAGCCGTGCATCCACACGCCGACGGCGAATCCTTGGGTGGC
>JAOBWQ010000546.1 GCA_025463425.1 Ilumatobacteraceae bacterium
GGGCAACTACGCGCCGGTCGCGGAGGAGGTCACCGCGTTCGATCTCCCGGTGATCGGCGCCCTGCCCGAACAGCTCGAAGGCCGCTACCTGCGCAACGGCCCGAACCCGTGGCGGGTTGACGACCCAGGCGCGCACCACTGGTTCACCGGTGCCGGCATGGTGCACGGCGTTCGCCTGCGCGGCGGTCGGGCGGAGTGGTATCGCAACCGCTACGTCGGCAGCAAGGAGCTGAGCGCGCATCGTGGTCAGCCGGACATCCCCGGCCCGAACTGGAACAGCAACCGCAATGGCCCGAACACCAACGTCGGCGGGTTCGCCGGCACGACCTGGGCGATGGTCGAGGCCGGCGGCGTGCCGGTGGAGATGACGTACGAGCTCGAGACCGTTGGCCGCAACGACTTCTTCGGCACGCTGCCCGGTGGCTTCACCGCACACCCGAAGGTCGATCCCGAGACCGGCGAGATGCACGCGATGGTGTACGCCCTGCCCGAGTGGCTCGATCACGTGCAGTACGTCGTCGTTGCCGCCGATGGCAAGGTGCGCCGCACCGTCGACATCCCGCTCCCCGCGCCGACGATGCTGCACGACATGTCGCTCACCGAGCGGTACGCGGTGGTCTATGACTTCCCGTGCCGGCTCGACATCGAGCTCGCGATGTCCGGCCGGTTCCCGTTCAGCTGGCAGCGCGGCACGGGCAGTCGCGTGGGCCTGTTGCCGCGCGAGGGCGATGCCGCGGACATCATCTGGATCGACGTCCCCGAGTGCTACTCGTTCCATCCGATGAACGCATACGACGCGGCCGACGGCAGCGTCGTGATCGATCTGTGCGTGTACGACTCGATGTTCGACGTGCACCGCAACGGGCCGTTCCAGGAGAACCTGGCCCGGCTCGAACGCTGGGTCGTCAACCCGGCCACCCGCGCGGCCGGCACCACGCTGATCGACGCCGCCGCGCAGGAGTTCCCGCGCCACGCCGGCCGGCTGACCGCCAACCCCTACCGCTACGGCTATGCGTCGGGCGTGTCTGCCGCATCGCCGGCGTGGCCGACGATCAAGCACGATCTGCAGACCGGTGAGAAGTGGACGTTCGACCACGGCGCCGGCCGCAGTGCGGGCGAGGCGGTCTTCATCGGCCGCCACGGTGCCAGCGCCGAAGACGACGGCTGGCTGATGATGTTGGTCCACGACCTCACCAACGAGACCGCGGAGCTGGTCGTGCTCGACGCGCAGGACCTCTCGCGCGGCGAGGTCGCCCGTGTGCTCCTGCCGCAGCGCGTGCCATTCGGCTTCCACGGCAACTGGGTCAGCGACCATTCGGTGCCGCCTCCGGCCTGAGGTCCGCCGGCGTCGTCTTCCCGCGATCCGGATCGTCGTCGACCCGTAGTCTGGCGAGATGGAAGTCACCGTTTCCGCCGTGCAGATGGCGATGGCCGAATCCGTCGCCGAGAACATCGCCACCGCCGAACGCCTCGTCCGCGTGGCCGCCGCGGAGGGCGCGCAGATCGTGCTGATCCCGGAGCTGTTCGAGGGTCCGTACTTCTGCATCGACATGCTGCCGGAGCACTTCGCCCGGGCCTTGCCGATCGATGGCCATCCCACCGTCGCCCACTTCCGGCAGCTGGCCGCCGAGCTGAACGTGGTGCTGCCGATCAGCGTCTTCGAGAAGGCCAACAACACGACCTTCAACACGGTGGTCATGATCGACGCCGACGGCACCGAGATGGGCATCTACCGCAAGAGCCACATCCCCGACGGCGTCGGCTACACGGAGAAGTTCTACTTCAACCCGGGCGACACGGGGTTCAAGGTGTGGCGCACCAAGCACGCCGCGATCGGGCTCGGGATCTGCTGGGACCAGTGGTTCCCCGAAGGTGCGCGAGCCATGGCCCTGCAGGGCGCCGAGGTCCTGTTCTACCCGACCGCGATCGGCAGTGAGCCGCCGGACCCGAACTGGGATTCGAGCGGCCACTGGCAACGCGTGATGCAGGGCCACGCCGGAGCGAACCTGATGCCGGTGGTCGCGGCGAACCGGATCGGGCTCGAGGTCGGCCGCGGACACGAGCGCGAGATCACGTTCTACGGCAGCTCGTTCATCGCCGACGCGACGGGCGCGAAGGTGGCCGAGGCCGGACGCAGCGAGGAGGCCGTGCTGACTGCGACGTTCGACCTCGCCGCGCTCCAGCAGATGCGCCACGCCTGGGGGCTGTTCCGCGACCGTCGTCCCGATCTGTACGCACCGCTGATGTCGCTCGACGGCACCGGCCGCCGATGACGACGACCGGGATGCGGATGCCGGCCGAGTTCGGCCCGCACGAACGCACGGTCATGTGCTGGCCGGCGCGCGAATCGCTCTACGGCGATCTGATGTCGCAGGCCGAGCACGCTCACGCACAGGTAGCTCGCGCCATCGCCGACTTCGAGCCGGTCACGATGATCGTCCGGCCGGGGCCCAGCGCGGCGCGTGCGGCCGAGCGGTGTGGCGGCCGGGTCGAGATCGTCGAGCTCCCGATCGACGATTCGTGGTTCCGCGACAGCGGCCCGATCTACGTCACCGACGGAACAACGCGCATCGCGACCGACTGGACCTTCACGGGATGGGGCACGAAGTACGCGCCGTGGGACCAGGACGACCTCGTCGCCGGCCGTTGGGCCGAACACGCTGGTCATCGCAGCAAGCGGATCCCGATGGTCCTCGAGGGCGGATCGCTGACCGTCGACGGCGAGGGCACGCTGATCACCACGACGCAGTGCCTGATGCATCCCAACCGCAACCCCGACCTCACCAAGCTCGACATCGAGGAACGCCTCGGTGCCGAGCTCGGTGCCACCACCGTGATCTGGTTGCCGTACGGGTTGGCCGACGACGACGACACCGATGGGCACGTCGACAACGTCGCCGTCTATGCCCGTCCCGGCCTCGTCGTGATGCAGGGTTGCGACGATCCGGACGAACCGGACTGGCTGCGGATGAACGTGAACATCCGTTGGGCGCGTGGTTCACGCGACGCCGCCGGCCGAGTGCTGGAGGTCGCCGAGATCCCCGTGCTGCCGTTCGTCGAGATCGGTGGCCGCCGCTGCCCCGTGCCGTACGGCAACTTCTACGTCGGGAACGGCTTCGTTGCCGTGCCCACCGCCGGCCACGACGCCGACACCGACATGCTGGCGATCATCGCCGAGCAGTTCCCCGGCCGCGAGGTGATCGGTCTCGACGTCGGGCCCGTTCTCGCCTTCGGTGGTGGCGGCATCCACTGCATCACCCAACAGGTCCCCGCCGTCTGACTCTCCGCGTTGGGTCAGTCGGGGAAGGCGACGCGCACGTCGTGCGGCGACGGCGCACCGGCTCCGGTCTCGACGAGCGATTTGAGGCTCATCAGGTACGTGGCCCACTTGGTGCTGCAGTGGTGCATGAACTCGACCGGTTCCTTCCAGCCCTCGTTCTTGAACATCACGATCGTGTACTCGCCGTCCTGGTGCAGCTGCCAGTCGACCGTCGTGCCCACCCACTCCGGCGGGCCGTCGACGACCTTCCAGGCGACACGCTCCGACGGCGTCTGCGACACGACCTCCATGTCGAAGCCGCCGGGTGGGAACCGGAACTCCAGGACCCCGCCGACATCGGCGCTTCCCTTCGTGTCGTCGGTCCACCAGCCGGCAAGGCCGTCGACCGTCGTGAGCGCTTCGTACACCTTGTCCGGCGACGACGTCTTGACCCCTACTCGATGCAGGATGTCCACCATCTTCTTCCTCCTTGGTTTGGTCAGCCGTTCTGGCTGCGTTGGATTGATTCGGCGATCTTCTTGATCCGCTGCAAACGGGCGTCCCATGCGGTGCCGACCGAGTTGAGCTGAGCGACGGCACGGGCCATCTGGATGTCGTCCACCCGGTACCGCTTCTCCCGACCTTCGGCCGACGCGCGGACCAGGTCGACCCGGTCGAGGACGGCGAGGTGCTTGGCGATCGCCTGACGGGTGACGGGCAAGTGCTCGCTCAACGAGGTGGCGGTGCCCCCGCCGTCGGCGAGTAGCCGGTCGAGCATCTGCCGGCGGATCGGGTCGCCGATGGCCGACCAGAGATCGTCGTCGACCGCGGTTGTCGTCTTGCTCACGGCTCGGCCGTGACGGCCGAGCTCGTCAGCCGTGCGACGTACGGGGCGATCCGGAGCAGGTAGAAATCCCAGCCGCTCGAGTGCTCGTTGTACTGCTGCTCCAGCAGGGCTGCATCCCAGCCCATCTCACGGAAGCCGCTCTCGGTCATCTTCAGCAGCGTCCCGCTGCCGGACGGGCGGAGGTCGAACGTGACGAGCAGCGAGTTGCCGACGACGGCTGTCTCGTCGAGCGGCTGGGTCCAGCGGAACGAGAACGTCCGCGGCGGCTGAGTGTCGATCACAGTCAACGGGACGACCGTCCGGTCGGTGCCGGGCTGGCCGAACACGATGTTGCCCGTCCGTCCGGGCACCGGCTCGTAGTGGGCCTCGTCGGGCCACCACTGCTCGAGGTGGCCGGGGCTGCTGACGACTTCGAAGACGATCTCCGGCGACGCGTCGACGTAGATCTCGCGCTCGATGGTTCCGAACTCCATGACTTCCTCCTGCAACGTTTGGTTGCGCATCAAGGTATCACGGGAAGCCGAGATGCGCAACCATTGGTTGCTGATTTGCCGCGGGCGGGTTCAGGTCTCGAGATGTTGCATCAGCTGGAGGACGGGAACGTCGGCGTGCTGGGGTCCGGCGATCTGGAGGCCGATCGGCAGACCGGCAGGGCTCGTGCCGACGGGGATCGTGCCCACCGGCGAGCGGGTCAGGTTGAACGGGTAGGTGGCGCGGACGAAGTTCGAATCGCTCTCGCCGATCATCGCGGGGTCGAACGCGAGCGTCGGCGTCAGCAGCAGATCGCATTGGGCGAACGCGTCGAGCAACTGGAGGTTGAGACGATGGCACTCGTCCTCGGCGTCGATCAGCTGCTGAGTGGTCACGTGATCGGCGAAGCCGAGGTAGCCGGCGACATCCGGATCCATCAACGCGCGATCGCGATCACCGACGGATCGCCTGAGGTAGCTCGCCACCAAGGTGATCCACGGCCCGACCGGGTCCGTTGCGAACACGGTCGGGATCTCGACGATCTCCACCCCGTCGGCGGCCAGCCGCTGCAGCGCTGCACGGCAGGTCGCCTCGATCTGCGGGTCGACTTCGGCATAGCCGAGCGACGGGCTCCAGCCGACTCGTCGCGGCAACGGCTGTTCGGCGACCGCCGTCGACCACGGCACGGTCGGTGAGGGGAGCGAGCGGAGATCGGTCGGCTCGGCGCCGACCACGATGTCCAGGACGGCCAGCAGTTCGGCCATCGTGCGGGTCAGCACACCGCGGCTGGTGAGGTCGGCCCAGTCGACCGGCTCGGGGCCACCGTCGGGGATCCGGCCGAGCGACGGCTTGAACCCCGGGAGACCGCACGCCGCAGCCGGGATCCGGATCGAGCCACCGCCGTCGGACGCCGTCGCCAACGGCACCAGACCGGCGGCCACTGCTGCGGCCGCGCCGCCGGAGGAGCCGCCCGCCGTGCGCGACGCGTCGTGCGGGTTGCGGGTCACGCCGAACAGCGGGTTGTCCGTGGTTCCTTTCGCAGCGAGCTCGGGCGTGTTGGTCTTGCCGACGATGATGCAGCCCGCGGCGCGCAGGCGGGCGACGAGCACCGAGTCGCGGCTCGCCGGTGGTGCGTCGGCCCAGAGGCGAGACCCGTACGTGGTCGGTAGGCCGATCACGTCCTCGGTGTCCTTGACACCCAGTGGCACACCGGCCAGGGCGCCGGCGCCGTCGCCCGCAGCGATGCGCCGGTCGAGCGCGTCTGCGTCGGCGATGGCGCGCTCGCCGTCGACCAACACGAACGCGTTGAGCGCGCCGTCGCGTTCGGCGATCGCTGCCAGCGCGTCCTCGACGAACGATCGCGCGGATCGTTCACCAGTCCTCACGTGTCCAGCGACTTCGAGCAGGGACGGTGCTGACGGTTGCGCGGTCATGGCGCACATCGTGGCAGACGGTCCGGATCTGATAGCACCGGCAGATGGAATGCGTTGCAGTGCTCCCCACCAATGAGATCGGCCATGACACCGGGGCGGTGAAGGCGTGGGCGCAGGCCGTCGAGGCGCTCGGGTACGACCGGATCATCGCCTATGACCACGTCCTCGGGGCAGTGCACGAAGGCCGTGAGCCGAAGTTGGCCGGACCGTACACGGAGAACGATCCGTTCCGCGAGCCGATGGTGTTCTTCGGCTACCTCGCCGGTGTCACTACTCGGGTCGAGTTGATGCCCGGCGTGATCGTGCTGCCGCAGCGCCAGACGGCACTGGTCGCCAAGCAGGCGGCCGAGGTCGATCTCCTCTCCGGAGGACGCTTCGTGCTCGGCGTCGGCACCGGCTGGAACTTCGTCGAGTACGAATCGCTCAACGAGGAGTACCGCAACCGAGCCCGGCGGATGGACGAGCAGATCGAGGTGATGCGCGCGCTGTGGTCCGAGCGCGTCATCGACTTCACGGGCAAGTACCACCGCATCGACCGCGCCGGCCTCTACCCGTTGCCCGAGCGGCAGATCCCGATCTGGTTCGGTGGCCACGCCGAGCCGGCGCTACGACGTTGTGCCAACGTCGGCGACGGTCACCTCTTCGGCGCGGCCGGTCCGGCGATCGAGCACCTCGCCGGCAAGCTGCGCACGATGTTGACCGAAGCCGGCCGCGACCCGGCGAGCTTCCCGATGTGCGCCCAGGTGCACACTGGTCACGGTCCGGAGGCGCTCACCGCGCAGGCCGAGAGCTGGAAGGCACTCGGCGGCAGCCACATCTCCGTCAGCACCATGTCGTCGAAGATGATGGGTGCCACGGCGCGGCCGTGCGCAACCGTCGACGATCACATCGCCCTGCTCGACGAGACACTTCAGGTCCTCCGCGCGGTCTGATCCGACTCTTCGGCCCCGGAAACTGTGTTGCACCCTTTTGTCAGTGTGTCGGGATGGAGAGTGTGGCGGTTGTCGATCTTGATGATGAGGTGTCGTTGGAGTGGCTGGTGGCCGAGATCTGTCGTCGTTCGGCGAACATGACGGCGGCGGAGGCGGGGTGGTTGGCGTTGGTCGCCGACTTCGATCGTCGCCGCGGATGGGTTGGTTCGGGTACTCGGTCGTGTGCGGCGTGGTTGTCGTGGCAGACGGGTGTGGAGTTGTGCACGGCGCATGAGAAGGTGCGGGTTGCGCATGCGTTGGACCGGTTCCCGCAGTTCGCTGTGGCGATGCAGTCGGGCGAGTTGTCGTACGCGAAGGTGCGTGCGATCACCCGGATCGCGTCTGACGACAACGCGGACGGGTTGTTGCAGTTCGCGTTGGGGTCGTCGTCGAACCATGTCGAGCGGATGGTGTCCGCGTACCGCCGGTGTGAAGCAACGGCAGAGGATGGCGAGGCTCGGGCGTTCGAGGATCGGTCGATGCGGTTCCGGTTGGACGGTGATTCGGTGGTGATCACGTTGCGGTTGCCGGTGGAGGCGGGTTCGGTGTTCATCGAGTGCGTGGACCGGTTCGTGGAGGACTACGTGTCGGGCGAGTCGATGGTCCAGCGACGCGCGGACGCGGCGTTCGACATGGCCATCCACGCAGTCGCGACGATCGCAGCACCTGCGGTCATCGACGACGCCCATCTCGTCACCCTGCATCTGACCCCGGACGTGTTCGACGAACGAGACGACAGCGATGTCGGCGAGGGTCACGATGCCGTTGCCGGCGAGGACGGTCGAGGGTGTTGTGCGGTCGCTCCGGGCGACGGCCTGGGCGTGGATCCGGCTGGTGTGCCGCGGGTGTCGGCGCGGCGGATCCTGTGCGACGCAGTGCTGCAAGGGTTCCGTCACGGCCGCGCGGGCGGCGACGGCATGATCGGCCAGGGGCGGCGGACGGTGTCGCGTCGTTTGAAGCGGCTGCTGCGGTTACGCGATCACGGGTGCCGGTTCCCCGGATGTCAGCACACGGCGTGGGTCGATGCTCATCACATCGTGCACTGGCTCGACCACGGGTCGACGGTCGAGTCGAACCTGAT
>JAOBWQ010000578.1 GCA_025463425.1 Ilumatobacteraceae bacterium
CCGGCCGGCACGCCGGTGATCTGCGGAGCGCCGGACCTGCACACTGCGGCGATCGGTGCCGGCGCTGTTGCTGACTTCGCCGGACACATCGCGATCTCCACCACGGCGTGGGTCTCCGCTCCGGTGCCGTTCAAGAAGACCGACATCGTCCACCAGATGGCGTCGGTGCCCGGACTTCGCGCCGGTTCGTACCTCATTGCCAACAACCACGAGACGGGCGGCGCAGCGCTGCGCTGGCTGCGCGATTCCGTGCTGACCCCCACCGGTGGGTTCGAGTCGATGACGGCCGAGGCGGCCAGCGCAGCGGCGGGCAGCGGCGGCGTGATCTTCTGCCCATGGCTGAGCGGCGAGCGCTCCCCCGTGTCCGACGCGAACTTGCGCGCGAGCTTCCTCAACGTGTCGATGGCGACGACGCGCGCCGACCTCGTCCGCGCCGTGATGGAGGGCGTGGCGTACAACGCGCGCTGGTTGCTGGAACCCACCGAGAAGTTCGCCGGTCGGCCCCTCGACGGATTGCGGATCCTCGGCGGTGGCGCAACATCAGACCTCTGGTGCCAGATCCACGCCGACGTGATCGGGCGTCCGATCCTCCAGGTCGCCGATCCCGTCAACGTCAACGTCCGCGGCGCGGCCTGGTTCGCCGCACTGCACCTCGGCCACCTGACCCTCGACGAGATCGCTGCGGCCGCTCCGCCCGCTCGCGTCTTCGAGCCCATCGCTGCGAACGCTGCTGCGCACGCGCCGCTCTACGCCGAGTTCACCCGCCTCGCCAAGGCCCAGGGCCCGATGTACCGCCGCCTCAACGCCCGCCGCGGCTGACCCGGCAGCGACTACGCGAAGTCGCGGGCGCCGTCGTAGGGGCGCATCGCCCGCTGCACGGCCTGTGCCGTCGCGCGGCGGACCTGTCGCCAGGCCTCCTCACGCGAAGACGCGGTTGCCGAGGCGTACAGGGCTTCCTCAGGGTGTCCGCTCGGTGCATCGCGCTCGGCTTCGGCGGTCCAGCGCGGGAGCACGGCGATCAGCACCCCCTCGTCGTCGCGGACGTGGTTCTCGCGGTAGTCGAGCAACGTGCGCCAGCCGGCGCACTCCATCGCTCGACGATCGGGTTGGTCAACGGTCATCCGTCGGTGCAGCGGGCCCCGCAACGGCTGACTGGTTCGTGGTGTGCGTGCCATGGACCAACGATGACGGACACAACCTGTGGATCGCTAGTGCCAACTACCTGTGGACATCATGGGTGCAACGTTCAGAGCGCTTCCCGCGCCCTTGACGGGGATGACGACCAGATGTAGTCCAACGATCCGAAACCCGCGGGCACCGTGAACTGGATGACGATGCCGTCGTCGGCCGCCGATCGCCCACATCAGAGATCTGACGTCACGTCAGATACTGTTCGGCGATGACCAGCGTCACTTCCGATCACGAGGCGATCGACCTGCTCGACGGCGAGCTCTACACGACCGATCCGTACCCGAAGTACGCATGGATGCGCGACAACGCACCGGCCTACTGGGACTCGATCAACGAGCTGTGGGGCATCTCCCGCTACGACGACATCGTCGAGATCGAACGCCGCAAGGACGTGTTCATCAACAGCGACCAGGCCAAGGGCGGCTACCGGCCGAACCTGCCGGCGGATGCAGCCATCATCGGCCTCGACGATCCGTTCCATGCCCAGCGGCGCTCGCTGGTGGCGCGCCGGTTCACGCCCCGTGCCGTCAGCGACAAGGGCGAGCAGATCCTCACGGTGGTCACCAGCCTGCTCGACGCCGCCCTCGCGCCGCGCGACAGCGAGCACCCGGTGGAGATCATCGAAGAGCTGGCTTCCCCGCTGCCGGCCCTGATGATCGGCCGCCTGCTCGGCTTCGAGGACTCCGATTGGCCCAAGCTGCGCGACTGGTCGGAGCGCACGATCGTGATGGGCGGCGGCCCGCGCTGCTTCACCCAGGACGGCATGGATGCGGCGATCGAGTTCGCCGTCGCCGCCAACGACCTCTACGAGTCGAAGAAGGGTTGTCCGATGGACGACCTGATGACCATGTACACGACGGCGGAGATCACCGGCCAGGAGTTCGGTGCCGGCGAAGCCGTGTCGGACGCGCTCCTGCTGCTCGATGGAGGTGCTGAGACGACGCGCACAGTCATCGCTCGAACCCTCCTGCTGCTCGACCAGCATCCGGAGGAGTGGGCCAAGCTGAAGACCGGAGCCGACATCGGCGTCGCGGTCGAGGAGTTCATCCGCTACGTCACGCCGATCCACAACATGTGCCGCGTCGCCAATGTGGACTACGACCTCAACGGCACCACCATCCCGGCCGGCCACCAGGTCGTGCTGATGTACTCGTCGGCCAACCGGGATCCTGCGCACTTCGAGGACCCGGAGACGTTCGACGTGACCCGCACCCCCAACCACCACATCGCGTTCGGGTTCGGCACCCACTTCTGCCTCGGCGCGGCGTTGGCCCGCCTCGAGATCCGCACGTTCTTCGAGGAGTTCGTCCGCCGTGTCGAGTCGTTCCGCATCGTCCCCGGCTCCGTCGTGGAGATGCCCAATCCGTTCGTGTACGGCGTGAAGTCGGCGCACATCGAACTCGTCGCAGCGGGGAGCTGAACCATGGGGACCATCGCGATCACAGGTGCCGCTGGAGGCATGGGTGTGGCCACACGTGCCGTGCTCGAGGCCGCGGGCAACCGCGTCATCGGGGTCGACGTGCGCGACGCGGAGATCATCGCCGACCTCTCCACAGTGGAGGGTCGCGCTGAGATGGTCGCGTCGGTGACCCAGCTGTCGAACGGCGTGCTCGACGGCCTCGTCGCTGCCGCGGGGATCAGCTCGAACGGCGCCAACGAGGAGCTCGTCATCTCGATCAACTACTTCGGTGCCGTCGCCGCGCTCGAGGGGCTGCGGCCACTGCTGGCCAAAGGCACCAACCCGAGCGCCATCGCGATCAGCTCGAACAGCACCACGACGCAGGAGGGCATCCCCCTGGCTGCGGTCGAGGCCTGCCTCGCCGGCGACGAGGCAGCCGCCCGCGCCGCGGCGAAGCCGGCGGCGATGTGCGGTTACCCGGCGTCGAAGCTGGCACTCGCCCACTGGGTCCGTGCGCATGCCGTCCGCGGGGAGTGGATCGGATCGGGCATCCGCCTCAACGCGATCGCTCCGGGCCTGATCGCGACGCCGATGACCGGTGGCGGAGGTGTCGAGTTCGTGCTCAGCCTCGGCGACACCTACCCGGTGCCGATCCAGCGCGCAGGAACCGCCGACGAGATCGCCGGCTTGCTGGCGTACCTGCTCTCGCCGGCAGCCGCGTTCTTCGTCGGCAGCGTGGTGTTCATGGACGGCGGCACCGACGCCACGTTGCGCACCCGAGACTGGCCATCTGCCCGATGAGCGACACGATGCTCGCCTACCGGTTGCTGGACTGGCAGCGGCCGCCGGCGCTGGTCGAGATCGACGTCCCCACCGCCGGTGCGGGGCAGGTGCTCGTGGAGGTCAAGGGCAACGGCCTGTGCCACAGCGACATCACGATGATGGAGATGCCGGCCGAGATCGGCGAGATCATCGACTGGCGGGTGCCGTTCACGCTGGGCCACGAGATCAGCGGGGTCATCGCCGCGGTCGGTGACCGGGTCACCGGGTTCGACATCGGAGAAGCAGTCGCGCTGGTCAGCCCGGCGTCCTGCGGCCAGTGCAGCCAGTGCGTCCGCGGCCACGACAGCGCGTGCCCGAACGGGCTCAAGGGCCGTGGCTACGGGCGCGACGGAGGCCTGGCCCAGTACGTCGTGGCCAACGCACCTCGCGACGTCGTCAAGCTCGGCTCCCTCGACCCGCGCATCGCCGGC
This sequence comes from Ilumatobacteraceae bacterium, assembly GCA_025463425.1. Classification (GTDB taxonomy): domain Bacteria; phylum Actinomycetota; class Acidimicrobiia; order Acidimicrobiales; family Ilumatobacteraceae; genus WLMZ01. Next base: position 3,844 of record JAOBWQ010000578.1, read on the forward strand.
CCGCTCACCGATGCCGGCGCGACTTCGTACCACGGCGTTCGCAAGGTGCTGCACAAGCTGATCCCCGGCTCGACCGCGGTCGTCATCGGCGCCGGCGGGCTCGGCGCGTTCGCGGTCCAGTTGCTGCGCGCGACGAGCCCGGCCACGGTGATCGCGATCGACAGCAACCCCGACCGGCTGACCTACGTCACCGAGCTCGGCGCGCACCACACCATCGGCGGGGTCGACGAGCACACTGCTGCGGCACTCGGTGCACTGACGAACGGCGAGGGTGCGACGGTGGTGCTCGACTTCGTCGGTGTCGATCGCACGATCGCGGTCGGCGTGGGCGCCGTGCAGCCGTACGGCACGTACGGGATCATCGGCACCAACGGCGGCACGTTGAAGCGGCCGTGGTACGGCTCGCTCCCGCGCGACGGCGAGATCATCACGTTCCAGGGCTCGAGCGTCTCGGACGCGCACGAGGTCGTCAGGCTCGCTGAGCAGGGACTGATCCGCAGCGACGCCGATCTCTTCCCGCTCGCGCGGGTGACGGACGCCTACGACGCGCTGCACCACGGAACGCTGCGCGGCCGAGCCGTCGTCACCCCCAACGGCTGAACGACTGTCCGGCCGAGGCGGGATACGGTCGATCGATGGAATCGACGCGTGACGATCTCGTCGCTCTCTGCGACTTCGTCGCGCTGCTGCTCGACCTCTACGCCGCGCGCTGCGTCGCCTCGTAGGTCCGCTCCTCGATCGACCTCGGAAGAGGTCGAAGTCGGATGTCGAATCGCGTCAGCCTCGTTCGTCGTCGTCTCGGTGCCGCTCCGGCACCCGACCGAGGAGGCACCATGGGACAGAACGACGACAGCACGACCTGGGCGATGATCCACGCCGAACGCGTGCGGACCGCGGAGATCATGGCGGGCCTCACCGCCGAGCAGTGGTCGACCCGATCGTGGTGTGGCGACTGGACCGTGCAGGAGGTGGCCGGCCACATCGTCGCCGGGGCCGAGCAGACGAAAGGCCGCTTCTTCAAAGGGATGGTGGCGAGCGGCTTCCGGTTCAACACGATGATCGATCGCGACGCGCGTGCAGCCGGCAGGAGCACCCCGACCGAGCTCGTCGACCGCCTGCGCGCGACGGTCGGCAGCACCAACGGCCCGCCTGCACCCGTGCTGACGATGCTCGGTGAGGTCGTGGTCCACGGGCAGGACATCTGCGGACCACTCGGCATCACCAGCCACACCGCTCCCGAGGCCGTCCTCGCCTGCCTCGAGCTGTACCAGGGAGCCAACTTCCCGGTCGGCGCCAAGCGGCGCATCACCGGACTGCAGCTCCACGCCAGTGACGTCGACTGGGTCCACGGCGACGGACCCGACGTGCGCGGCACCGGGTTGTCGCTGCTCTCGGCGATCACCGGGCGCCGACCCGGCCTCGCGGGCCTCGCCGGTGACGGGGTCGCCGAGCTGGGCAGCAGGATGCCAGCGCGCTCCTCCTGACCATCCGCGGGCGACCGTAGGCTGACCGGCGATGAGCACCTCCCCCAGCATCACCGTCGTCGTCGGCAACCCCAAGGCGAGCTCACGAACGCGCGCTGTCGGTGAAGCGATCGCCAACCGTGCCGCAGTCGCAGCAGGTTTCGCCTCCGAGGCAGGCGGGGTGACGAACACCGACGTGATCGAGTTGGCCGACCTCGGCCCGCAACTGTTCGACTGGTCGTCCGCCCCCGTCCGTGCGGCCACGGAGCAGCTCGCCGGGAGCACGTTGGCGATCATCGCCACACCGGTCTACAAGGCCACCTACACCGGGTTGCTCAAGTCCTTCCTCGACTGGTTCGGGCAGACCGGTCTCGCCGGCGTCACCGCCGTGCCGGTGATGGTCGGCGCGTCGGCCGCCCATGCGCTCGCCGTCGAGGTGCACCTCCGTCCGCTCCTGGTCGAGATCGGCGCGACAGTGCCGACGCGTGGGCTGTTCGTGCTGGAGCAAGAGCTCGACTCGCTCGACGCGACGATCACGACCTGGCTCGAACAGGCCGCGCCGCTGCTGGCTGCCAGCGTCCGCCGCTGACCTCGACGACGATGAGCACCCGGACCTCTGCAGTCCTCTGGGACATCGACGGCACGCTGCTGCGCGCCGCAGGCACCGGGGTGCGCACGTTCAGCATCGCGCTCGAGATCGTGACCGGCCTGGCCTTCCCGGACACCGCGATCGACATGGGTGGCCGCACCGACCCCGACATCGCCTCGCTCGTGCTCGCAGCACTGGGCATCGACGACGACGCGGTCCTCACCAGGGTGCTCGCCGAGGTCGAGGCTGCGTACGCGCTCCTGGAGCACGAGTTCCGCCCGCTGACCGTTGCCAAGCCCGGGGTCGCCGATGCGCTCGACCGGCTCCAGCAGCAGGGCGCGGTGCAGACCATCGTCTCCGGCAACCTGCAGTCGGTCGCGCGCCGCAAGGTCGCGGCCGTCGGACTCGACACCCACATCCGGTTCGAGCTCGGCGGTTACGGCAGCGACCACCGAGTGCGCAGCGAGCTGGTCCGCACCTCGATGAACCGGATCACCGCCGGCGGACACGCCGTCGATCTCGATCGGGTCTGGGTCGTCGGCGACACCCCGCGCGACCTGCAGTGCGCGCGCGAGACGGGAGTCAGGTGCGCGCTCGTCGCGACCGGCACGCACACGTTCGAGGAGCTCGCCGGACTCGGCGCCGATGCCACCTTCACGGACCTGGCCGACACCGAGTCGTTCCTCGATCTCGTGCTGGCCGACTGAGGTCGCCTTGGCAGAATGGCGTTGATGGATCCCCTCGACAACCCGACCTGGTACGCCCTCGCCACCCGCCACGCAGCCTTCGCCGAGGGTGACGGGCT
>JAOBWQ010000580.1 GCA_025463425.1 Ilumatobacteraceae bacterium
GACTCGAAGGTCATCCCGGCCCGCCTGCGCCTTCGCCGCACCAGCGGGGGAGCGGCCGAGGTGCTGCTGCTGGAGCCCGTTGCCGATGGCGATCGGCGGGTCTGGGAGGCATTGGTGCGGCCGGGCAAGAAGCTCCGCGTCGGCGAGCAGCTCCACGCCGAGGACGGTACCCCGCTGGTCGAGATCGGTCGCCGCACCGACGCCGGCGACACCTTCGAGGTCAGCCTGCTCGGCGACGGTGATCCGCTGGAGCTGCTGGCCGGTCACGGCGACATGCCGTTGCCGCCGTACATCACCACGCCGCTCGGCGATTCGGGCCGGTATCAGACGGTGTACGCCAGCGAGCCCGGCTCCGCAGCCGCCCCGACTGCCGGCCTGCACTTCACCGACGAGCTGTTGGCGGAGATCGAGGCGATGGGGGTCGGCATCGCCCGTGTCGAACTGGTCGTCGGGCTGGACACCTTCCAGCCGATGAGCGCAGCAGATCCGCGCGACCACCAGATCCACAGCGAGCGCTACCGCGTGGGCGCCGACGTGATCGAGCGTTGCCGGCGCGCGGATCGTGTGGTGGCGGTCGGGACCACGGCGACCCGGGCGCTGGAGTCCGCGGCCACGTTCGGGGAGCTGGAGGGGCGGACCCGCCTGTTCATCCATCGCGGCTACGAGTGGAAGCTCGTCGACGTCCTGATGACCAACTTCCACCTGCCGCGGACGACGTTGCTGATGATGATCGACGCGTTCGTCGGTCCGCGCTGGAGAACGCTGTACGCCGCAGCGTTGGCCCGCGACTACCGCTTCTTGTCGTTCGGCGACGCGATGCTGCTCGACCGGAGCCTCTGATGCATCCGGTCGAGTTCCAGATCCGCGCCCGCGACGGTGAGGCCCGCAGCGGCGTGGCTCATACCGCTCGCGGCACGTACAGCACGCCGTGCTTCATGCCGGTCGGGACGCGTGCGGCGATCAAGTACCTGTCGGCTGCGGACTACGAGCGGCTGGGGGCCGAGATCGTGCTCGGCAACACCTATCACCTGATGCTGCGGCCCGGCGCCGAGACGATCGCCCACTTCGGTGGGCTCGGCAAGTTCTCCGACTGGCGCGGGCTGACGCTCACCGACTCCGGAGGGTTCCAGGTCTTCTCGCTGGAGCCAAAGATGGACGACGACGGCGTCACCTTCCGCAGCACCTACGACGGCTCGACCCACCGGTTCACGCCGGAGAGCGCAGTGCACACCCAACAGCTGCTCGGCGCCGACATCCAGATGGTGCTCGACGTGTGCGCGCCGTTGCCGTCTCCACCCGACGTGATCCGCGTCGCCCTCGACCGGACGACGGCGTGGGCCGAGCGGGCCCGCGCCGCGCACACCCGTGACGATCAGGCGCTGTTCGGCATCGTCCAGGGGGGCATCGACGAGACGCTGCGCGCCGAGTCGGCGCAGCGCACGGCGGCCATGGAGTTCGACGGCTACGGCATCGGCGGGCTCAGCGTGGGGGAGAGCCGGGGGGAGATGCTGCCCGCGCTGGCAGCAGCCATCGCCCACCTGCCCCACGATCGGCCGCGCTACCTGATGGGCGTCGGCGACCCGGCGTCGCTGGTGGAGGCCGTCGCACTCGGCGTCGACCAGTTCGACTGCGTGATGCAGACCCGGATCGGTCGCCACGGCACCGCCCTCACCAGCGCCGGCAAGCTCCACGTCAAGAACGCCAAGCACGCCCTGTCCGACGAGCCGATCGACGCCGATTGCAGCTGCGAGGTCTGCGCCCGTCACTCGCGCGGCTACGTCCGGCATCTGTTCCAGGTCGGCGAACCCACCGGTCCGCGCCTGGTCAGCCTGCACAACATCGCCTGGACCCTGCAGTTGATGACGAGGATGCGAACGGCGATCGAACAGCACACGTTCGACGCGCTGCGGCAGCAGGTGCTGGCTGTTTGGGGGTGAACCGTGAGTAGGCTCTCTCGCTGGTCCCGGCCCCCTGTCGGAGCACGATTCACCCTGGATGTCCATGATGATCTCTACTGCCCACCTCATCGGTTCACTGCTCGCGGCTGACAGCAGCGGCGGCAGTGCGCTGAGCCTGCTGTTCCTGCCGCTCATGCTGGTCGGTGCGTACTTCTTGCTGATCCGCCCGCAGCGGCGTCGCCAGAAGGAGACGGCGGTCCTGCAGGGCGCGCTCGAGGAAGGCGACGAGGTCATCACGACCTCGGGCATCTACGGGTTCATCACCGGGTTCGACGGCGACATCATCTGGCTCGAGGTCGACGACAACATCCAGATCCGCGTGTCCCGCCGCGCCGTGCAGGGCAAGGTCGACACCTCGGCAATGCACGACGCTTCGAAGTCGGCCTCGACCACCATCGACGACATCGTCGAAGACAACGCCAACGACAAGTAATGCGCCGCAAACTCCTCACCTCGCTGGTGGGCATCATCGTGCTCGCAGCGGGCCTGCTGGCGACGAACCTCGGCCTCGGATATCACCCGGCGCTCGGCCTCGACCTCCGCGGCGGCATCTCCGTCACCCTTCGTCCGGTCGACAACGACTACACCCAGCAGAGCCTCGATCTCGCCGTCGAGCGGATCCGTGAGCGCGTCGACAGCAAAGGCGTCGGCGAGCCGGAGATCATCCGCCAGGACAACGCGATCGTCGTCAACCTCCCCGGGGTGAACGACCGTCAGGCCGCGCTCGATCTCGTCAAGGTCAGCGGCAAGCTCGAGCTCCGCCCGGTCCTCGGCTGCTACACGCCGACGCCGACCACCCCCACCTCGTCGACCGACGTCGCGACCGCCACCACCGCGGCGGGGTCGACGGCCACCTCCACTGGCGCCACCGCGACGACGGCAGCAACATCTGATTCGGCCACGGTCGGAACCGGCTCGACAGCCGGCACCGGTTCGCCCGGCCCGTCGCGCAAGGTCGACTCGGTCCCGCCGACGACCGACCCGACGACCACCGGCACAGCAGCCACCTCCACGACCGACGCAGCGACGTCGACCACTCGAATCGACTCGTCGTCCACCACTGTCGTCGACCCGAACGCGACCACCACGACGGCTGCCACCTTCGGCACCGTGCTTCCCCCGGAGCAATCCGGCACGCTGCAAACCCGAGACGGCCAAACCTGCTCGGTCGGGCCGAGCGGCGGCGACGGCACCGTCTTCGAGAAGGACTCCGCGCAGGCCGAGATCATCGGCGGCGGTTGGGGCGTCACCGTGACCCTCAAGCAGGGCGGCGCGGGTGAAGGCGTCTGGAACGCACTCGCCTCGGTCTGCTACAGCGGCGGCACGACGTGCCCGTCGCACCAGCTCGCGATCGTCCTCGACGGGCAGATCCAGTCCGCCCCGACCGTCAATGCACCGAGCTTCACCGGCAGTGTGCAGATCACCGGCAAGTTCACCCAGGGCGAGTCGTCGCAGCTCGCCCAGGTGCTCAACTCCGGCGCACTCCCCGTCACGCTGAAGGCCGAGCAAGTCGAGAACGTGTCGGCCAGCCTCGGCAAGGACTCACTCCGCGCTGCGCTGATCGCCGGCGCGATCGGCATCGCCCTGGTCGTGCTGTTCATGATCCTCTACTACCGCCGCCTCGCGGTGGTCGTGGTGGTCGGCATGCTCATCTCAGGTGCGCTCATCTACAGCATGACGTCGCTGATCTCCCGGTTCTACAACGGCGTGCTGTCGCTGTCGGGCATCGCCGGTTTGATCGTGTCGATCGGTGTCACCATCGACTCCTACGTCGTGTTCTTCGAACGCTTGAAGGACGAGGTGCGCGGTGGTCGTTCCTTGCGCAACTCCGCCCAGCGTGGCTTCAAGGCAGCGTTCCGCACGATCCTCCTGGCTGACGCGGTGTCGCTCATCGGTGCGGGCGTCCTGTACTACCTGTCGGTCGGCGCCGTCCGCGGGTTCGCGTTCTACCTCGGCCTCTCCACGCTGACCGACATCTTCGT
>JAOBWQ010000583.1 GCA_025463425.1 Ilumatobacteraceae bacterium
TCGGCGAGCACTTCAAGCACGAGTCGATCGACGAGATGAAAGACGCCGACGAGCTGATCGAGCGGATCCTCTACCTCGAGGGCATCCCCAACCTGCAGCGGCTCAACACCGTGCGCGTCGGCGAGACACCCGCCGAGAAGATCTCCCTCGCCCGTGACGGCGAGCTGGATTCGATAGAGCGTCTCAACCGGGGCATCGCGCTGTGCGTCACCCACGCCGACAACGGCACGCGCGAGCTGCTCGACAAGATCCTGCGCGGCGAGGAATCACACCTCGACTGGGTCGAGACCCAGCTCGAGCTGATCAGTCAGTTGGGCGAGGCCCACTACCTGGCCCAACAGATCCACGACTGATCAGGCTGACCGGTCTCGCCGGCTGGTCAGACGGGTTGGCCGTCCGGACCAGTCGGGAGAAGTTCATCAAACGTCAATGTGACTGCCATCGCGTGTTCGCCACTCGCTCCGTACGATCGACTCGTGAGCACGTTGGCCACGGTCGAAGACACCCATCGAGGGCGTTGGTTCGCGTGCGCGGCGCTGGTGCCGTCGTCAGCCGTCGCGCTGGTGTGGGCCGCAGCTCACGGAGAAGACGTGTGGGTCCTGGCCGATGTCGGCTGGATCGTCGCACTCTGGGCCGCGGCCACCCGGATGTCCGTTCCGCTGCGCGCTCGTGCGTGATGCATCTCGATCGTCGCTGACGATGACGTGACACAGTCCTCACGTCGTTTTCTTCCCATCGTTCTGGGCCCGCGATACTCTGCCCCCATGGCCACGATGGAGCTCGACCCCAAGTTCGCCTCGATCATCGACCGGCTCGTGGCCCGCTCCAACGGCATGTACGACGCCGACTTCGTGCGTCATCTCGTGGAGCACGTTGCCGAGGACTACAAGGGTGCTCCCGTCCAGGATTACGTGCACGTGCTCGTCGCCAAGGAAGCCGCCGATGAGCTGCGCCGGCTACACGCGCTGGACCGCATCGCCTCCTGATCAGCTGCGCTGGGTCACGTACACGCCCGGCTGGGTGAAGTCACCCGTCCAGGCGCGACGGACGACGTCTTTGCTGGACGCGAGTGACAGCGAGCCATCTATCTCCCATACGTAGACGTCGTCGCTGATGCGTGGCGCACAACCGGTGTTGGTCGTCGCCGCGGTGACGTGGCCGTGCGCGTCGATGCGCAGGATCGTGGTCGCCAGAACGGTGACGGTGATCGACTGTTGCATCGTTCCGCCGGCGGGCACCGCTGCCGATGCCGGCACGTGATCACGCGCAACACAACCGGGCAACTCGATCAGCCGGCTCGCCCCGTCACTGCCGTGCGCCGACGCGCCATCGAGGGTGCCGAAGAAGAGCAACCCGCCACTCGTCAGGACGGCCGCTGCAGCGACACCGATCCTCGTTGCAACTCCCATGGCTTCCGTCCCTGTCGGCCGACCTCGTGTACCGAGAGGTATCGACAGAGCTGGAAGGGAAGTGCAGGAAGTTCAAGTTCTGCAGAGGGTTCTTGACGAACGGCCCGCACGGTGCGCGGATTCGGTCAGGCGTCGAGGTCGACGAGCTCGCGCGAGTCGACATCGATCGGATCGTTCCCATCGAGCGACGCAGCGGTGACGTCCCTCTCCTGCTCCGCGTCTTTGGTGGCGTGCCGCCTGATCAACATTCGCACGAGCAAGAACGCGATGTCCGCAGCAAGGAGCATGACGATCACGATCAGCAGCATGGGGCGATGCTTCGTCGTCGATGTCGACGTGACCGTCGGGCCGACCCCGGAAGCCGTGACCGTCCAATCGAGGGTGCCGAACGATGGCGCAGGCACGACGACCGACACGGTCTGGTGCCAGGTCTGGCCGGCCGCAAGCGCACCTGGGTCGTCGAGATCGAGCTGGGCGAGGTTGTTGTCCGACTGCCGTCCCGCCGAGCCGTAGACCTTGATCTTGGTGAGCGGCACAGCCGAATGGTTGTGGACCGTCACGGTGACGTCGTATCGGGTCGGCCCGCCAAGACCGGAACGCGCTGTTTCGACGAGCCCTCGGGGCTTCGGTGTCGCGTTGATCGCCACGTCGATCGGGTTGCCCAGGCCAGTCGGATCGACCGTCGGGCTGATCGGGTGTCCGATGATGACGAGCGGCGCGACGGCGATCTCGCCGGTGTCGCGGCTGGAGACGCGAATCACGCACGGGCAATCCGCAGGTGGGGCTGCGATCGGGATGCGGTCGGTGGTCAACCCACCGTCACCCTGGTTGTCGATCCGTAGTCCTTCGCTTCCCGGCATGTTGCAGTCGGATGAGCCGCGCCTCGCTTCATTGCCGCAGACCGAGATCACCACGTACGTGGCTGTGAAGCCGCGAATCGTGATGTTGACGAATTCGTCAGGCCTCACCTGCGCGGGATCCAGCGAGACGGTTGGACCCGTTGTCGACTCATCCGCGGCCGCGGCCGTCTCGGCGGCGCCGAGGAGGAGCGCAAAGAGCAGGAGTACGACGAGGACCGTCGAGCGCCCGTGCAAGCGGCTTCGTCGACTCACGACGACTGATGCTGCGGTTCGCGATACGGCAGCGATTCGAAGTCATGCGCAGCGTCGAGAACGGCCTGCTCGGCCGCCCCGCGGCGCCGGTGGGCCCGCTTCGCAAGCAGACCGAAGATGACGATGATCAGCAGCAGCAGGAGAGCGATCGGCGGAGCGAACGTGGCATCCGTTCCGGTGGTTGCGGCGAGATCAGCACCTCCGGAGACGTCACTTGGCGTGAGGTGCACCGTGGTCGAATCGAGCATGAGCGCCGGCACGCCCTCCAGCGTCGCCGAGAGGTCGATGTGCTGACCCGGGAGGATCTCCGCGATCGGCGGCAGAGCGATCTTCGTCTCGCCGAGACCGAACGGCCCAGCCATGGCGACAGTGGCCGTGGCCTGGAGGCGGACGTTGCCTCGGTTCTCGATGCGGAACTTCACGTCGGCCGAGCCGCCGAACGAGTTCAGCGCGTGGTGGTACGTGGTCTGCACATCTGCCACGGCGAGCTGAGGAGTCAGCGGGCCGCTCAAGCGGATGTACATCCTGGTGCCTGTTCGGCGGTCGAGGTTGACGATGGCCCCGGAGTCGTCGGTGCCCTGACTGACGTTCGATGCGAGGATCGCTCCGGCGTGGTCGCCCGGCGCGGCGTCCGCGGGAATGGTGATCGTGATCGGAATGGATGCTTGCTTGCCCGGGGGCAAGGTGATGGTGTCGACGGCCAGCTTGACCCAGGAGCCGACATCGACGGGCACCTTGCTGCCGGCCAGGAGATCGAACTTGCCGTCGTCGTTGTTGAACGCGTCGGTGCCGTAGAGCCGGAAGGTGAGCTGCACGTTGCCGTAGTTGAAGACGGTGATCGAGTCGTTGATGACTGCCCCAGGGTCGGAGTCGTAGGTCAGGTTGGGACGGTTGCCCGCCAGGTTTCCGTCGAGCGAGCCCGTCGGAGCCAGCGCCCAGCTCTCGACGGCGCCCTGGTCGCTGGCAGCGGCCGGGTCGGTGCCCTGAGTTGTCGCGGCGGGCGGGAGGCTGCTGTCTGCGGCGGGTGCAGGTGGAGGGTTGGTCGGCGGCGTGGTGGCAGCGGCCGGACCGACCGAGACGCCGCACGTCATGAGACCGGCAATGAAGACGGCGCCCCAGACGAGGGCTCGGTTGCGGATCGTGCGCGTCGTGGGGGTGGGGGCGCTATTCATGGGTTGGAGGCCTTCGATGGTTCGGAACGCCGAAGGTGGTACGGGCCAGCAAGCGCTGGCCCGTACCACCCGTAGGTGTTCGTTGGTTGTTGCTACCGGATCGGGAGGTCGATCAGGCGGTGGTGAACGTCAGCGTTGACGTGAAGTTGCCGTTGCGGGCGGTGAGTGGGATGAGCAGCTTGAGGCGGGCATCGAGCGTGGCGATGCCCAAACCGCCCGACGTGGCGTTGCCAACGGGGGCGCTGGCGAGCGCCTTGTTCGTGGCGAGGCCGGTGGCCAGAGCGGGCTGCAGGATCGGACCAGCGGTGACGGCCTGGGTGTAGCCGGCGAGCGTGGTGCCCGAGCTGCTCGTGACGACCGGCTGCCAGCCGAGGTAGTTACCACTGAAGGTCGACGTGCCGTTCGTGAACGGCGAAGCGTTGCCGTTGATCGTGAAGCCGGGATCGGTGTCACGGGTGTCGACGACGGTGACCTCGTTGATGTAGCCGGTGGCCGTGAAGTACTGGCCGGCGCGAGGGCCGGAGGTGATCAGCGAGCCGACACCGAGGTTGATCCCACAATGCGTGGAGTAGGTCGGGTTCGGAACACCGTTCGCCTCCACTGGGTACGGGTACTGGCCGAACTCGCCAGCCGACACTGCAGGACCTGCCAGCGAACCGATCGTGGGAGCCGTGCCGGTCTGGTTCGCCGAGGCGGGCAGCAACGCGAGGGCGCCGAAGCCGTTCGTCGGATCAGCAGCAACTGCGGGCAGCTGGCCATTCACGCCACAACGCTGGGTCAGCACCAGAGCACCGACGGGCCGGTTGACGGTGATGTCCTGCAGGATGACCTGAGACGGCAGCGAGTCAGCCGTTGCCGTGGCGGTTCCTGCAGTCACGCCGGTGCCGGGCGAGTACGTCGCCTGGATGCTGAACGAGTACGTCCCGACCGTGCTCGCTGGCACCGTGAGCGTGTTCGTACCTGCCGGAACCGTGAACGGTGCGCCGGCCACTGTCGGGGTGACGGTGACGACGTGGTTCACCAGCGTGTAGCCGCCGGGGACCGCCGCAGGGGTCCAGTTCAGGACGACCTGGCCGACACCCGACGTCGCGGTGAACGGGTTGGGCGCGGGAACGACCACAGCGGGGGTTCCCGTGACCGCAACCGAGGCTGAGCTGGTGCCGGCAGCGTTGGTCGCCGTCGCGGTCACCGTGTACACGATCCCGTTGGTGAGGCCCGTGAGGCTGAACGCACCGGGGGCTGCGGGATGGATGACAACGGTCGCTCCGGCGGTCGGGACTGCGGTGATCGTGTAGCTCGTCTGAGCCGGCGTCGACACAGCGTCGCTGAACGTACCCGAGAGGGTGCCGTTGCCCGGCGTGAGCGGGTTCGGGGTGACCACCGGAGCGTCTGGCGTCCAACCGCTCGCGTAGCTGAAGCTGGTGGCTGTCACGTTGGAGATGGTGACCGGGGTCTCCCAGTAGTGGCCCGCGTCGATCGTGCCGCTGCCCGAGTAGCACGCGAGGCCGACCTTGTACTGGCCGGCGACCAGCGCCGAGTCACCCGCCTGCGAGCTGAACGAACCGCTCAGCGAGTCCACGAGGCCGTCGGACGGTGGGTTGGTGATGATCACCGAGCCGGCCGGATCGTAGAACGGCTCGACGAAGCTGCCTGCGCCCGTCGGACCAGATGCGGTGTAGGTCAGCGTCGCGGCGTCGGCGTTGCGGGAGATGAAGTACGGCTGCACGTGGTAGCCGGCACCGCCGCCACCCGTGCAGTTCGCCGTACCTGACGTGGGGGCAGGGGCAAGGCCGACCGTTGTGGTCGCTGATGTACCGCTTGCGGGTGTGAGCGTCGCACCACCAGCAGGTGCTGCGAAGGCGGACGTGCCGCCTGTGGAGAGCGCCACCGCGGTGGAGGCGGCAAGAGCCGCTCCCACCAAGGCGAGCCGTGAAAGCTTTCGGGTCATGAGATGTGTTCCTTTCGAAGAACGATGAGAGTGTGAGAGATGAGCTGTGGTGCGACGGCTCATGGACCGGTGACCCAGTCGGCGGTGTGGGCCTTCGAGCCGCACTCGCCAGCGGTGCTGATCGAGGTGAAGCCGAACGTGTGAGCGATGGTCTGCGCAGCGGACTGGCAGATCACCGCCGTGTTGCCGTTGAGCGTCGCGTCGTTCACGAAGATCTCGCGGGGCGCCTTGCTGAGGTTCACGTTGGTCGGGTTGGCCACCGAGGTCGGCAGGACCACGTAGACGTTGCGACCGAAAGTGGCGGCATCGTAGAAGGACCCGTTCGGAACGACGTTCGGCGCGGTGCCGCTCACGGGGAAGCCGAGGTTCGCTCCACCGCCGGCGTTGTTGTCACCGTTGATCGCACCCAACTTCACCGACAGCGGCGGGGCACCGAGGGCCACACCGTTGCTCTTCGCGGTGAACGACGCCGCCGAGAACGGCACGACGAACTCGACGTTCGCGAACGACGTGAGGCCGTCGGCACGCGCCTTGAGGGCAGTGCCGTCGTTCTCCTCGAGGCGGCCGCCGCAGAGCGAACCCGCCGTCGAACCCTGAGTGTCCGTGAAGTTCGCCTGACCAGCGCCCAGGAAGAACTTCCACGTGCCAGATCCACTGTTGACCGCGCAAGGGATGAAGTTCACGCCGACTCCGAGATCGACGGGGGCAGTGCCAGCGCTGGTGTAGAGCGCGTGCAGCTGAGCGGCGCTGAGGGTGTCCACGGTGGTGCCGCCATCGGGCCGGTAGAACGCGAAGCTGACGGCATCACGAGCGATCGGCACGTAGGTCAGGCCGTGGTTCGCTGTGTCGGCGCCGGGTCCCGACGACGAGCGGGCGAAGTCGATCTGACCGCTCAACTGCACGAGGGTCGAGGCGCACGAGTGCACCACATTGTTCGAGTCGGTGTAGCTGGCGCCGGTCCAGCCGACGCCATTGAACGCGTCCGACAGGGCCTTGACTCCGGCACCCGAACCGTTGGGGCGGGTGAACAACGGGCCGTTGTTCTTCGTGTTGATGCACATCGAGGCGGTGCCGGCCGGCGGGATGGCGTCGAACGAAACCTCCTGCACCGAACCGTTGGCGACGGTGGAGTGCAGCGGCGTGAAGTACGCACCGTTGGTCGTCCCGGCGAACGCGTTCATGACGTCTTGGATGGTGTCGGAGCCGACGCCGACCAGGGCGGACGGCTGCTTGGGATCAGCGTGGGCGGGCCCGTTGCTGCTCGTGGCAAATGCGGCGCCGAGTGCGGTCACGGCGATGAGGCCGGCCCCGAGGCGCTTCTTGTTGCGTGCGGAAATCATGGTGAGGTGAGTGTCCCTTCGATCAAGGTGTCGTGGCGACGGCCAAGACGCTGCGATGGTGACAGCGCAACCTGTCGGCGAAGTGGCTCCCAGATGAACGATCGACGAGATCGCCAAGAGTTCACTCAAGTCACCCCGACCCTGCGCCGATGAGCGACCTTCAGGGGTCGAGATCGGCAGCTGACCTGGATGGGACTAGCCGAACCGACCGTTGACGTAGTCGTCAGTTCGCGGATCCCGCGGGGCATTGAACATCGCGTCGGTGGGTCCGTGCTCGACGATGACGCCCGGGGTGCCCTGCTCGGCGAGGAAGAACGCGCACTGGTTCGAGACTCGCGCGGCCTGCTGCATGTTGTGGGTGACGATCACGATCGTCACCTCGTCAGCGAGCTGGGTGATGGTTTCTTCGATTCGCCGCGTGGACGTCGGGTCGAGTGCGGAGCACGGCTCGTCCATCAACAGCACACGTGGTTTGATCGCCAACGCGCGGGCGATGCACAACCGCTGCTGCTGGCCGCCGGAGAGCCCGCCGCCGGGTTGGCGGAGGCGATCGCGGACCTCGAGCCACAACCCGGCCTTCGAGAGGCACGACTCGACGACCTCGTCCTTGACATGCTGGTTGGCCTTGGTGCCCGTGAGCCGGAAGCTGGCCAACACGTTGTCGTAGATCGACATCGCCGGAAACGGGTTGGGCTTCTGGAACACCATCCCGATCTCTCGTCGGGCGTCGGTGAGCTTGCGGTTCGCGTCGTAGATGTCGTGACCGTCGAGCAAGACCTCGCCCCCCATCATCGCCCCTGGGATCATCTCGTGCATCCGGTTGAGGATCCGCAGGAACGTCGACTTGCCACAACCGGACGGGCCGATGAGCGCCGTCACCTCACCAGCGACCATCTGGAGGCTGACCCGGTCGAGCACGAGACGTGTTCCGAACCACGCGGAGACGTTGCGTGCGCTCAGGCCGGCGAGACCGGCCGTCGGCGATGTCGAGCCGCCGAGCGGCGGGAGGACCAGTCTCTCCGTCATCGTCGGCGGTGGCAGCATGGTCGGCGCGGGCAATGACGCGATGGGCTCAATCACGATCACCGGTTCGGTGACGTGGTGGGCCGGCTCCTGGGGTGCTGCGACCGACTCACGCTGAGCCCCCGTCAGCCGCTCGGCCGGCTCGGAGTGCGGGAACTCGCGGCGCCTCGCGAGGCCGACGACATGGCGGAACTCCTCGACACGATCGGCCGGGACGGAGATCCCGAAGTCGGGAATGTCCGGGACGACGAGGACGGTCCACGCTGCATCCGCTCCGTCGAGCACTTGTTCGATCTCGTCGATCAACCACGACCAGGCGATGGCGCCGTCGACCGCGTCGATGCGCTCTGCGGTGACGGTGACGCGCGCCGGATGCAGCTCGACGACCATCGCGCTGCCGTTCGCGACGTTGCCGCCCACCAGCTGGACGACGGCTGCGTCATCGAAGATGACAGCGTTCGCGAAGGAATCGGTCAATGGGTCAGCGGACCAATCGGCGACGATGGTCGAATGCGGATCGGCAGTCACAGCTCGATTCCCTTCTCGGCAAGATCGTGAGATCAGGATTGGTCTCAGGAGGACGGTCACAACAGGTTGGGCAACAGACGGACGGCTTCGCCGGACGTGAAGAGGCCGACGAGGAAGAGCGGTGGGAGGAACACCACCCAGGCTTGGGCACGGCCCCAGCGATGCCACGCCCACACCGCTCCGAGCGTGACCCCGATCAGCAGTTGGAGCCAGAGCGCGAGAGCCCACAGCGTGCGCTCATCGCCGGCCATGACCCGCTCCTCGGCCGGCAACGCAGCTGCGGTCACCAGCGGATCCGGCCCGACGACCGCCCGACCGTCGAGATCGGCGTCGACGCGCAGCACTCCCGACGGGAGGAACGCCGAGCCCGCTGCCGTGACGAGCAACAGGCGCGCGGTGCCCGCTGCGGGCGCGGCCGGAGCGACATCACCTTCGCGGCGGACGTCGAGCACGTGATAGGTGAAGGCACCTTGTCCTGTCGTCACCGAGATGAGCGCACCGGCTGTGAGGTCGTCGATGTCGGAGAACGGTCCACCGAACGCGCCCTTTCGACCGAAGATCACACTGGAGCCGACCTGACCAGGCAGGGGCGTGTCTCGCCGGTGCCCGGGTCCCTTGAACAACGTGTTCGACGCGGTGCCCTGGCCGACGACCTCCTTGAGCCCGATCGAGGGGATCTCCAGGAGTGCCACCGGTGTGCCTTGAGCGAGCTCGTGGCCGTTGGCGTCCGATGGTCCGATCGGCGCTGTCCCGAGCGCGAGCTGCGCGCGGAACTGGGCGAACGCGGCGCCTTGCGCCGCGTTGTGCTGCAGCGGGCTGATCAAGATCAACTGGAGCAACAGGGTGAGGCAGACGACGAACGCAAGGACAAGCGCAGCCCGAATGACCTGCAGCCTCGGCGTCAACGAAGGGATCCCGTCGGAGACGGCGGCTCGTTCGGCCGACGAGCGGCGTCGAGACCACCGACGAGGACTCGGTCCGGTCGATCGGCTGAGCGTGACCGCGGTCATTTCTTCCCGGGTGAGCGGAGCCGGAGCGGACGCCCGAGCAGGATGACCATGCGTCCGAACACGAGGAGCAAGGCGGCCCAGATCAGGATGGGCAACGGTGATGAGCCCGTGGTCGCCAGCGTCTGATTGGTGACCGGTAACGCAGCGACGGTCGGTGTTGTCGTCGCCGTCGCGGTCGTCGGCGCCGCGACGATGCTGATGGATTGTCGAACCGCGACGTTCGCGGATGGCACCACCAGAGCGAGCGAGTGCTCGCCGGTCATGGTCGACGGAATCGTGACGCTCGTCGAGATGCGGCCATCACTCGTGGCGGTGGTGCTCGCCAGCCGCACAGGTGTCGAGGCGATGTAGATGTCGGCGGCGGCTCCCGAAGGCAGGCCGGAGTAGGTCATGGTGACTTGTTGGCCGGCCGTCACCTGCGTCGAGACGCCCAGCGAGGCGACCGACATGGCGAGCACCTGGGCTTCGGTCGGCGCCTGCGTCGTCGTGCCGCCGGCGCTCGTCGTGGTGGCGGCGACCGTGGTCGTCGTGGCCGGTGCCGTCGTGGCAGTCGCATGAACTGTCGTGGTGGTCACCACGGTCGTCGTGGTGGCCGGCGCGATCGTGGTCGTGGTCGTCGTCGTGGTCGTGGTCGCGGTCGGAGCTGGCGTCTCGTCCAAGGACCACTTGATCCCGGTCGCGTCGCCACCATCCGCCTCCACCTTGATGACGCTCTGCCAGAAGCTGACGGTTTCGTTGTTCAACGTGCACGAGACGCCGACCTTGTACTGACCGGCAGCGATGTCGCCCGGTGAGTAGACCGCGTATGACACGGTCGGGATACCGTCGATGACGCCAACTGGTGACACCGCTGGCAGGAGGTTGACCACCCCGGCGCCGGCAGTGGTGTACTGCGGCGCACCGAACGCGCCTCCGCTGACGATCGGGCCGGTCGCGTCGTACTTCATCGTCGACGTGTCGACCGATGCGGAGACGATGAACGCGTGGAACCGGTAGCCGGCTGCTCCCGTGCCGGGGCACGCTGCGCCGGCGGGCGGGGCGATCGAGAACTCCGCCGAGCCTGCGATGCCCGTGGGCGCGCCGCCGGCAACGGGCGTGAGCGTGACCACGCCCGATGCAGCGACCGCGTGAGCGGTCGATGCGCCACCGAGGAGGCCGGCGATGCTGGTGGTCAGCATCATGGCGGCGGCGACGGTGCCGGCAGCGGCGATGCGACGCGCCTGTCGGCGGCGACGCAGGTTGGAACGGATCATGACGACTCCTTCAAGGGTTGCCGGTTGGCAAGATGCTGATCGCGAGCCACCGGAGCTGCGGATGGCTCGCGACGGCTTGATCCCGCCCGTCGCCGCGTGCCGGATCTGCGACGAAACAGCAGGGGGAGGAACAGGGCGCCGAGAGCGACAACGACGAACGAGCCAAAGGTGATCCAGCCCGAACTGTGTGCCGGATGGTTCGCACTCGCCGGCTCGGACGACAATCGCCAGAGCAGATCACCCGACTTCGTGCCCGTCGCTTCAACGACGACCTCGGTGTCCCAGTAGTCGGCCGGCACGTTGGCGAGCGTGCAGACCACCCCGACTCGGTATGCACCGCTCGGTATGCCGTACCCGTCGAGGAACTCGAACGACATCGGGCCGAACGGGGCGACGACGCCTCGTTGGCCCGGGCCGTCGTTGTGCTGGATGAGGACGTCGACGACCGGATTCGAGTCGACGCCGACGAGAGCGTTCCAGCCGGGCGCTGATGCGTGCGGCACCGCGGGCGACACCGGGTCGTCCGCCGGATATGGGCCGAAGGCTGTGTAGACGATCTTGTTGCCGGCGACGTTCGCCGGCACCATGAACGTCTGCACGCGCCATTGGTCGTTCGTGCTGTCGCCCGGGCAGGTCGCTCCCCCCGGGACCGTGACCGAGAAGATCGTTCTGCCGTCACCGTGAGTCAGAGTTCGAGCCTGCGCGTACCCATCCACAATCGTCAGATCGCCTGCTCGCACCGGACCCGACGGCCGGGCAGCAACCGCGGTGGTCGCCCATCGGCCGACACAGATGCCCAGACAGATCACGACGACACGCAACACCGCCCTCCTCCCGGTACGGCTGGATCGGCGCCTCATGGCTCGGGCTCAGGTTCTGGATCGTCAAAGGTCGGTTCTGCGGCAGTGTGCTGGCGCTTGCGCGGGCGCTTGGTGATCTCGAGCGCGCCGAGCGCTGATCCGAGCGCGACGACTCCGAGCCCAGGTACTGCGTACCTGTTGCGGGCCAGGCTCAGCACCGGTGTGATGACAGGGGGCGCTGACGTCGTGGGGTCGGCGGCGGCGGAGGTCGGCGGCGCGCTCGTCGCCGCGACGACGACTGTCGTCGTGGTCGGTGTGTCGACGCTGGATGGTTCGCTCGCAGAGCTTGCCGATGTGTCCGAGGTGGCGACGGTCGGAACGACGACCGTTCCTGGAACACTCGCCGACGGCGTGGACGATGGCCCTCGTGTGCCGGACGAGCCCCCACTGTTGGACGCCGACGGGTACGAAGCCACAGGAACCTGCGACTCGACCGTCGAACCGGTCACGACCGGCGACGGATCGCTGGCCGCGTTGGTCGGACTCGTCTCGGCGACGGTCGTCGTCGGTGCGGTCGTGCTGGTCGTGGTGGTCGATGGCGTGGTCGTCGAGGACGACGTGTCGACAGGAGTCGGCGCCGTCATCGTCCTCACCGATTCGGCGGCCGCCGTCGCCTGGGCCTTGAGCGCATCCGGCAATGGCACGTAGCCGCGAGGGAGTTGACCGTAGTTGTCGCCGTGCACCTGACCATTGCCCGCCGCATAGTCGATGAACGCGGCGTAGTCGGCGCGGGCGGGCGCGTCCAGCGACAACGGCGAGACGATGCCGTAGGTGAGCGTGGTCAGGGGGTATGCGCCCGGCACGCCATTCGACGGCGCCGGCTCGAGCATCGTCGGCTCGGTGCCCGGCGCCATCGCCGACACACCGAGGGTGAGGCTGGCGTCGTCGGGATGGATGAAGGATCGTGCAGCGCCGTCATCTCCTGCCTGGCTGAGGCTCGCTGTCTGGAGTCCGAATCGGGCTGCCGACGGCGTGTTGGTCAGCGCGAACATGTCTCGCGAGCCCCGGGGCTGAGGTGGGTTCGCCTTCCACACGTCGCTGCTGCTGAGCGGTGACGAGTTCTCGCTGATCTTGGCCCCGTCGGAAGCGGTGCGAGCCACCTGGGCCGCTGCCTCCATGCTCTGCCGGTACGGCACCCAGTCCGTACCACACACGGTCGGAGGCACGATGTCACCGATGGGTGCCCGCTGGAAGCAGTACGAATCGGCCTTCGGGAACGAACTCGGCACGGGATCAGCGGACGACACGCCTGACGGGTTGATCGCCGGGTTGGTCGAGTACACGGGGTTCACCGTCATGCCCCACTGATCCGGTTCACCGTCGAGCCATGCCTTCGCCTCGGGATCGGCGAGGATCCAGTTCCACACCTGCTGTGCAGCGTCCGAGTTGCCCTGCGGGAGCTGCAGGCTGCTGGCCGTGCGACTGTCACCGACGCCCAACTGCGCGAACTCCGGGTTGAACTGCAAGAAGTCCGGATCGACCGTCAGGTGCGTTGCGTTGTTGGTCAGCCTCGGTGCCGCCGGCACCTGGATGATGTTGATCGCCTGCCGATACGACTGCGTCAACATCTTCGCAACGAGCCGCGGCGTGAGGTTGATGCGGGCGATGCGGATCCCCGCGAGCGCGACCTCTTCGGCGGACGCATTGAAGAAGGGCGATCGCTCGACGTTGAAGCCGATCGTGAGCCCGGCGAGCGAGACCGGGGCGTAGACCAATGGCTTCTGCGGATCGAGCAGGTCCGATGAGATCGGTTGAGACACGACTGCCATGCCTGGTGATCCCGACACGTTGGACAGCAGCTGCTGGCGCGCCGTCGCATCGCTGATCGGTGCGTACGCGAACGGCGTGACCGCCGTGTCAGCACACAGAGTCGGCTGCCAGTTGGCGACGGCGTCGAGCGCCATCTCAGATCCCGAGATGCGGCGTGTGTTCGCGGCGAGCGGACAGCTCGAGTCCACCGAGTTGAAGTCGAGCGGGATGGAGATTCGGTTCTGCCATGACGTCGAAGACAGCGGTGACGTGTAGACGCCGTTGTGCGCAGCGTCGGCCTCGAACGGCGTACCGACGTTCTCCGCCGACGGCGTGCCGCGAGGCACCACGACGAGCCAACACTTCGGCACCTGCTTCGTGTCGGCATTGATGACCTGAGTCCTGCCACCGCAACCGAGTCCCGCTGACTGCAGGCTGTTCAGCACCTGGACCAGCTCCGCCCCGTCACCACCAGCGTCGGTGGCGCCGTAACCGATCTCATTGGTGGTCACGATGTTGTAGAACGGGTTGAGCCAGTAGTTGCTCGAGCCGGCGCCCGGTATGAACGTCGGATCCGTCGGGACGTTCACGACGGTGCCATCGACGCTGCGGAAGGGCATCCAAACGCTCTTCGTCCGCGTGTCGAGGTAGCCGACGGTCGCATCGAAGTTGTCCCACTGGCTGTTCGAGATCAGCCGAGTATCCGAGTACCCCGGCGCTCCCGCCAAGCCGTACTGACCGAGGAGTGCGCCTTGTTCGCATTGGTCGGGAGGGGGTCCAGGATTGTCCGGGTGCGTGCCGTCGTCGTCGCCCCAGCACTGCATGATCTGCATGAAGTTGCCCTGAACGGCCGGGATGGACTGGTCAGCTCCGCTCCATGTGACCGACACCGCTTGATTGGTGAGGTGTTGCGTCTGGTTCACGGTGACCTTGACGCTCGAGAATGCTCCCCGGCCGTTGACGGTGACCGCTGAGTCGGTCAGCGGAAGTGCAGTGTCGGTGCCCTGGCTTCCTGGCACGAACGGCGTGTCGGCGCGAGCGCCGACGGGCCAGAACATCGTGAGCAGCAGCAGGGCGATCGGTGCAAGCAGCCAGCGGTGGGCGTAGCGATGGTCGCTCATGCCATGCCTCGACTCGAGTAGTGGCGCCAGGCATACGCCGGAGCAAGCACGAGGGCCAGCGTCAGCATGATGACCAAGAGCTTGAGGACAAGCGAGGAGCCGAAGCCGGATGACTGGCCGAGCGTGGTGGGCGTGACCGCACCGACCGTTTGGGTTGCTGCACCGCCGGCAGTCGGTGCGCCGACGTTCGGCGTGGAGGCCGCACACACTCCCGTGTCGGGGTCACAGCCCTGGCCGACTGATGCCGCTGCCGATGGATCGATGTTCGTGCCGGCCGCCGCAGGGTCGACGAGCAGACCGCCGGTTGACGGATCGACGGCACCGGTTCCCGCCCCAGCGGCAGCCGGATCGGTGGCGGCTCCGGTCGCGCCACCGGGCACGGGCGCACCGGATGCGACCGTGCCTCCGCCGACCGTCGTGTTGACAGTCGGAGAGCCGGAGGCCCCTGAACCACCGACGGCCGGAGCCGTCACCGCCGGATTCGCGCCACCAGCGCCCGCGGCGGGCGTCGTCAGGGCGGGCGTCGTCACTGCCGGAGCCGTCACCCCCGGCGTCGCGCCCCCCGAGCCCGCGGCAGGCGTCGACACAGCGGGTGTCGTCGCCGCCGGGTTGGTGACTGCCGGCGTGGTGACCGCAGGTGTGGTCACGACAGGTGCGCCGGATGCAGCGTCCGACACAGCAGTCGGCACGTTGGACATGCCGCCGGTACCCGTCGGGCATTGCAACGGACCGTTCTGATCACACGCCTGAGGCTGCGGCGCCTGATCGGCGAGGAGGTTCGACCCGTCGGCCGCGAACGTCGGGTTGTGGCACTGGTGGATGTCGATGTCCTGCACAACGACGCCAGGGATCTTCGTGATCTGGTCGAAGCTCGCTTGCACGAGGTTGACCGGCATCGGCGAGTAGCCCAGCGATGCCGATTGCTGTTGGGCCTGACACATCGCGTAGTACGAGAACGCGCCGAGCGTCTTGCCCTTGGCCTCGTTGAACTGGCCACCGATCACGGTCGGCAGGATCAGGTACGAGTACGACGAGAGCGCGTATGCGCGCGGGTCGGCGTCGACGTAGACACCGGACAGGTCTTGCGTGAGGTACACCGAGGGGTCGCCCGCGTCGGTGTTGATCTGCGCCGCGAGCAACGAGACGGCAACGTTGGAGGGAGTCGGCTCGGTGTAGAAGCCGGCAGCGTTGAGCACTTTGACGACCGGGAACTGGTTGCCGAGCGCGTACGAGTAGTTGACGTAACCGATCGCGCCCTCGGCGAAGCCCTGCGCGACGTAGCCAGCGACACCAAGGTCCCCGGACTGGGCGATCATCCCGGTGGTCGTCGGATAGAACGACGTGGAACCACACTTCGGGGCTCGACCGGACCGGTTGCAGAAGTCGGTCCAGATCGCGGGGAACTGGCTGATCATCCACAGCGTGAACTGCGCGGTCGATCCGGAGCCGTCGGATCGGACGACCGGAACGATCGTGCGGGCCGGCATCGTCAGGCCGGGGTTGTCCGCCGCGATCGCCGGGTCGTTCCACATCGTGATCGCGCCGGTGAAGATCCTCGAGACGTTCTCACCGGACAGACGCAGGTTCGTGACCCGCTTGCCGTTGATCTTGAGGTTGTACATGAAAGCCGTGCCGCCGGCCGTGATCGGCATGTAGGCGTAGCTGTTGGGAGCGGGGTTCTCGGGCGCCGAGCCGTCTTCGGGTGCGAATTGGAAGGGGATGTCCGAGGCGGCGAAATCGACCGTGCCGTTGAGGAAGTCCTTGCGCCCAGCTGTTGAACCGCTGGGGTTGTAGTCGACCGTGATCCCGTACTGGGTGACGTTGACGCGCATCGCATCGATCGCATTGGCGGCCCAGGAGGATCCTTCTCCCGAGATGCGCTGGTAACCATCGGCCACGACAGGCGAGGCGGCGGTTCCGACGCAGCACCATCCGAGGAAGAGCACGGCGACGATGAGCAGTCGACGGCGAACGTGGGATTTCGTCGTGCTCATCCGGACACCTCTGTGGTTGCCTGTGGCTGACTGGCGTGCCGAGCCAGGGCACGTCGCAGGTCTTGCGCTGAACGGTTCGCGGCGCGGCGCGACTGACGCTTCGAGAGTTGACCGACAGGGCGGCCGCCGAGGATTCGCGCCAAGCTGAACAGCACCAGCACGAGCACCATCAGCACCGCCGCCGCAGCGAAGCCGCGTGCGATCTGTGACGGCAACGGCGACTTGACGAGGGTGAATGCAGCGAGCGGCAGGGTCACCATCGCGCCCCGCAACGGGTTGACGTTCATCGACGCGGTGAAGCCTGCGGTGAGCAGGACGGGTGCCGTCTCGCCGACGCCGCGGGCGACGCCGAGGATGACCGACGTGGTCAGGCCTGAGCGGGCAGTGGGCAGGACGACATGCCAGACCGTGCGCCACTGTGGGGCGCCCAGCGCGGCCGCCGCCTCGCGCATGTTGCCCGGCACCAATCGCAGCACGACATCTGCGGCGCGGATGATGATCGGCAGCATCACGATCGTTGTGGCCAGAGCGGCGGCGATGCCGGAGCGCTCGAACCCAAGGATCAGGATCCAGGTCGAGAAGATCAGGAGGCCGGCGAGGATCGATGGCAGCGCAGTCATCGCGGTGACGACCGTGCGCACGAGGCCGGCCACACGAGTACGACGTTCGTTGAGGTACACAGCGCACGCCACACCGAGCGGCACCGTGATGACGAGCGCGATCGCCGTGATGATCAGCGTGCCGGCAATTGCATGGGCGATCCCGCCCTTGTCGACGCCGTCGAGCGGCCCGGTCTTGCCGAGGTCGTCGGTGTAGGTGTTCGGGCGCCAGATCGCATTTCGCCCGCGCCACAAAGTGAACGAGACGACCGAGGAGAGCGCGCCGATCGCCAGCACTGCTGCGGCGGCGAGCAGGACCGTGACGACCTTGTCGACCACAGCGGGCCCGTCCTCGCTGATTCCCACCACGACGGCATACGTCACGACGAAGATCACGAAGGCGACGACGACGAAGCCCAATGTGCCCGACAGCGAGGTCAATTGACCGAAGATCAACATCGTCGTGCAGAGCGCGCTGACCGCGGACCCGGCCATGGTCAGCACGTCCTGTCGGGAGATGCGTGCGATCGGCCTCTGCACGGACGGCGTCACGACGTCGTCGGGACGACCAGGCAGCGTTGTTCTCGGAGCAGGGGCAACCGGCACGTGATCGAACGCGCCGGCATCCTCGAAGAGCGCGAAGGGTTCGCCGAACTGCTGGCGGTCGTCGAGGAGGGTCACGCTTCGCTCCCCGCACCGGATCGTGACCGACTGATGAACCAGGACGCCGTGAAGTTGACGATCAGCGTCAGCACGAAGAGGACGAGTCCAGCGGCGAACAGGGCCGAGAGGCCGACGCCGGAGGTCTCGTTGTACCGGATCGCGATCAGGCTGGACACCGAGTTGGCACCAGCCTCGAGCACGTGGAAGTTGATCTTGAAGCTGGGCGAGATGATCAGCACCACCGCAATCGTCTCGCCCAGCGCCCGCCCCAGTCCGAGCATCGTCCCGCCGATGATGCCGCCGCGAGCGAACGGGAGCGCAACGACGCGGATCATGCCCCAGCGCGTCGAGCCCAACGCATACGCGCCTTCACGCTCGCCGGGGGGCACCTGTGAGAACACCTGGCGCATCACGACGCAAGCGATCGGCATCACCATCATCGCGACGACCACTCCAGCGATGAACGTCGAGGCCGTGTAGACGCTCGCGTTCGAGAGCGGGTTGTCCGGGTCGGATCCGGTCACCTTGAAGAACGGCAGCCATCCGAACCAGGTGTTGAACCATCGCGACAACCCGATGATGTTTCCCTGGAGGAAGAACAGGCCCCAGAGACCGTAGACGACGCTCGGCACGGCGGCCATCAGGTCGACGAGCGCGATCAACCAGGAACGCAGCCAGGTCGGCGCGACCTCGGTGATGAACAACGCGGTGCCCAGCGCGATCGGCAACGCGACGGAGACGGCCACGACGGCGATCAGCACCGTGCCGAGCATCACTGCGGCGATCCCGAAGCGGCCGCGGTCGGGTTCCCATTCGGCGGTCGTGAGGAACGAAGGGCCGGCCTTCACCAAGGCCTGCTTGGCCTCGATGGCGAGGAAGACGCCGACGGCACCCATGATCGCCAGCACCACCATGCCGCTGGCCGACGCGCCGCGGAAGAAGACACGGTCTCCCCGGCCACGCCGGGCGTCGATCGTGCGAGGGACCGGCACTGGCGCGTTCTCCGCGGCGACGCGCGGCAATGAAGTGGTCACCGCCTCGACGCCCAGGACCTCTTGATCGATGGCGGTCATCAGGTCAGGCCAACCACGCAGCGAGGACGACGAGGGCGATGATCATCGCGAGGCTCAGCAGGAGAACATCGGTGTGCCGGGCGTGCGCCCAGAACGACTGCTTGACCGGCGCGGGAACCGGTGGCGGTCCGTAGGCCCACGGCGGTGGCGCCTGGAGGCCGGTGCCCAGCGCGGACAGTCGCTCGTCGAGCACGCTGGCGAAGACGGTCGCAAACACGGTCGCGAACGCCTCGGCGTCGATGACGAGCGTGGTCGTGCCCGTGGGAGCGTCCGCGGTCGGGGTCGGCGTATCCGCCGGACGCCAGACCTCGTTCGTCGGCTTCGACTGGGGCACATCAGCGATTGGAATCACCGTCGGTTCGACGACGGGCCCGGCTGCCTCGGTGACCGGGACCACGCTCGGAACGACCTGGGTGATGAGGCGCGGCGACTCGTCCACGATCGGCTGTCGCGCCGGCGCCCTTGGGGTCACGGCCCCCGGCGGCCCCGCGCGCCTGGCCGCCTGAGCAGCCATCACCGTCGCGGCACGATGCGCCGCAGCGACCCTGGTCTCGGCGTCCGCGCGTGCGGCTGCGAGTGCATCGTCCAACGCGCGGCGCCGTTCCTCGACGAGCGGATCGAGACGAGCGCGGAGCTGCTCCCGTGCTGCATCGTGGTCGATCGCGGCGTCGTCGGCTTCGGCCTCCTCGGCCTCCTGAAGTGCAGCGCGCAGCTGCAGCGTCAACAGTGCGATGCCGGCGCGTGGGGGAAGCGCGGCATCGTCGGTGGGCATGGTCTCACTCAGCACTGATCACCTGCGCGGTCTCCGCGCGCCCTCGTGGTGCCGAGCTCGAAGACAACTGTTGGCGCGCCTCGGCGACGATCCGTGCAGCCTTCGCCTGCGCATCGGCCAGCACCGCCGCGACCGCAGCTTCGTGCTCGCGCTCCATCGCGGCGAGTCGTTCCTGCGACGCCTCGAGCTCAACGCGCAGCGCCGCGCGCATCTGTGCATCGCGCTGCGCGGCACGATGCCGAGCGCTCGCGGCGCGTGCCTTGGCCGCAGCGATCTCGGCTTCGAGTCGAGGGCGTTCGAGGTCGCACGCACCCGGCGATGCCGCCGGCCACGCATCGTCCGCACGTGGCCACGTGGCTTCCGGCTCGCGCATGTGGTCGTAGATCGGCAGCGTCACCGGTGAGTCGGCGTGGCCGTTGCTCGGCTTCCCGTTCAGCTTGCCCACGGTCGAGTCACCCGACCAGCGCCATCAGCAGCGCGATCGCCGACATCGCCCCGGCCATCGGCACCACGACCCGCAACGGGATCCAACCGAGCGAATGTTTGCGGTCGACGGAGTCAGATCCCTTCGACCAGAACCGCCGGAACGCTTCCTCCGGTGCGCTCTCCGTGCTCTCGACGTCGATCACAGGGACGTCGAGTCGGATCACCAGTCCGTCGACGACGGGCCGAGCAGGCGCTGCCACTGCGAGAGCGTGTGCGGAGGGAACAGGCGCCACGCGACTCGGTGTGAGCGATGCCGCGAGCGTCGAGAGCAGCTGGGCCAGTTCGGTCGAACCGGCATGCTCCAGCACATCCAACACCTGCGTCGGCAGCAGTTGAACGGGGGAGGCGTTCAGCGACGGTGACACGACTGCCTGCTCGAGCATCGCGAGCTCGTCCCGCTCCTCGCCCTCGGGGAAGATCTCGCCGGCTTGCACACTGGCAACGTGGCGACGCATCGCGGCGCGCGCGTGGGCGTCGTCGATGGCGGCACGGCCTTCGTGGTTCTCGGCTGTCCACCATTCGTCGAGAAGGGCAGCGAGTTGGCGCTGAGCTGCGGCACCGTCCGGCTCCTCGGGTTCGAACGCAGCGTTGATGACCCCGGCGAGCGCCTCGGCTTCCGCTGTGGTGTGCACGACCGACGCGCCGAGTGCGGCGATCTCCTGTCGTGCTGAGCGGCTGACGCCGTCGTTCAGTTCCGGCGCAGCGGGACGGACGCGCTTGACGACGGTGACGCGGTCGATGGTTCCACTTGCAATCGCTTTGGTTCTCGCGGCGCGCACCATCGCGTCGGCGTGCGCTTCAGCAGCGAGGCCGACGTGGGCAACCTCGGTGTCGACGTCGGCCCTGCGCGACAGGATCAGTCGCTGGGCGTCGAAGAACTGCTGCGTCAGCCGGCCGTGGGAGGCGGCGACACAACCGAGCTGTCCGGGCTCACGGCGCAGGACGGAGGCTGCCTGGCGAACCGCCGCCAAGTAGCGGTCCTGCTCCTTGCGCAAGGTGTCGAGGAAGGCGTCGACCGCGGGGGTCCGTTCGACGCGCTGACCGACCTCTTGGAGCCGCAGGATGGTGTCCATGAGGCCCTGACCGTAAGTGTGGAGGGTGACGTCCACATGAACGCCGCACGTCCGGCCGGTGGCCAACCGATGAAAGACAGAAGAGCGTGTCCGGATGGCCACGCTCTGCGTTGGAGCCGCCGAGGTACGTCAGTCGTCAAGGACCAGAGCTCGAGTTGGGTCGACCAGGACCAACGACGCGCGAGTGAACACCGTGCGAGCAACGAGTGCGGGTCCCCGATCGGGTGCCCGGCGCTATTCTCCGGACATGGCCTTCAAGCTGCGTGCCATCACCGACACCCATGGCATCGGCGACGAGACCAAGCGTCGCTACGTCTATGTCGACAAGTCGACTGGCAAGACGATGACACTGCTTGCTCCGCTCTACCCCACCGACGATGTCGACGGCCTGCTGAACCGCGAGCCCACCCGGCAGCACACGATGAAGGGCGGAGCGCTCCGCATCGTCACGACGTGGAGCCACGGGTAGCGACCAACCTCGCCGTGCCCACGCTCGGCTCACTCCGTGACGGTGACGGGCACTTCTGGTGACAGGTACACCGGTCCGGAATGGCCCTCGTCGGTGTACGCGACGCGCAGTCCGTAGACGCCCGGTGGTACCGCACTACCGGGTCCGCCGTCGCAACGGTCAGCGCCGAACACCAGGTCGATCGAGCCCGACTCGCCCGGGCGAAGGTACGGGCCACCACCGACACCGAAGAGCCCTCCGCTGAACCTACCCACGACGTGATCAGTGCCGGGCGCGACGAGCACGCCGGTGAGCGGCGAGCCGCTGTCGAGTGTCCACGGCTGGGTGCCGATGTTGGTGACCACGAGGTGGCCTCGGCCTGTCTCCCACTGGTGGATCTCCGACTGGTCCGGTTCGACGCGCAACTCGAGACCAGCGGCCGACGGCGGATCGCCGACGAGATCCGGACAGACCATCTCGTCGGGTTGCGCGCCGCAGCCAGCGGGCACGTACGGATGACTGCCGATCGTGATCCGCAGCGCGCTCCCCCACTTCGCGAGCAGGTCATCGGCCTTGGCCTCTTGGCCTGGCGCGAGTTGGATCGCCACTGCGAGCGACGTGATGCCCGCACCGAATAACTTCGGCGGGTCCAGTGGGATGCGCAACGACAGGTCGTTGATCTGGTCCTGCGTGTACGGCGCCTGCCAATCCGGCGACGAGCCGTCGGCCTGCAGCGCCGGCGCCGGGCAGGCGGCCGCGCCGGTCAGTGGCTCACCGTCCGGAGGTTCGGTGATCGGCACGACGGGGACCGTGGGACCGGTTGCGCCTGGCTGCGGTGGCGGCAGCGTCATGCCCGGCACAGCCGCCAGCGCGGTCGGGATCGGCGCAACGCTGGTCGCCTCGGTCGACACGGCGGTCGACGGGTCACCGCACGATGCGCAGATGCTCGCCACCATCAGCGCGCTGCAGAGTCCTGCCGCCAGTCGCATGGATGAAGCGTCTCACAGCACGATCACGGCGTCATCGGGGTTCACGATTTCGTCGTCCGCTGTTCGTGTTGTGTCCACGTCTCGTTCGAACTCGTGGCGTTGACTTTCGTTGCTGACGCGTCGCCCGGCACGTACCTCCCCCTCGTGCCGGACGGCCGCGTCACGCCAAGGCGACTGGGCCGAGACCACGCTCATGACACCCACTGTTCACGACGTGTTCGGTTGTCGAGCCGCCCGCGTGGCTTCACGATGATGGACGTGACCACGAAGCCTGCGGAGTCGATCAGCGAGACGATCCTGGCCGTCGCGATCGCGGCCGCCGTCGCATGGGCGGTCTCGGCGAAGTCGAGCCGACCGGCCGGAAGTTCTCGGCGTTCTCGGCGCCACACGCATCCAACGGGTCGCCCCCGCAGCGTCGCGCACGACGCGGCGAGCCACGTGGAGAGCGACTGGGAAGAGTTCGATCGCGAGACGGCCGAGTTGGAGGCCGCGCGGCGCCAGCGCCGGGCCAGCTGGTCGACCGCTCAGTCGGCGTTCGCGAAGGGCGTGTAGCGCTCGTCCATCAGCGGGCTGGACAGCAGGAAGTCCGCCGTCGAGCGATTGCACGCGATGGGCGTGTTGTAGACGACGGCGATCCGCAGCAGCGCCTTGACATCGACGTCATGCGGTTGCTGCTCCAGCGGATCCCAGAAGAACACGACGAGGTCGATCCGCCCCTCGGCGATCGCCGCGCCGATCTGCTGATCACCACCCATCGGTCCGCTCAGATATCGGTGCACGGTCAGACCCAACGATTCGGACAGCAGGCGACCCGTCGTGCCGGTTGCCGAGAGCTGATGCTTCGACAGCGTGCCGGAGTTGTAGCTCGCCCAGTCGAGCAGGTCGTGCTTGCGGTTGTCGTGGGCGATCATCACCACCTGCTTGCGCGATCCCATTGGCGGTCTCGCGTCGCGGACAACATCGAGCTCCATCTCGTCAGGGTACGGCCACGAGGTTGCCACGTCGAGAACGCCCGGTGAAGTCCGCGAGTTCGACATCGACACTCGACCACTTGCATATCGCTGACTACAGTCAGAGATCGTGACCGATGTCGCCGCACTCCGCCGCTTCAACCGTGCGTACACCCAACGGATCGGTGTGCTCGACGAGTCGTACCTCGGCACCGGCCGACCGCTCGGGCCGTCACGCTTCCTGTTCGAGATCGGAACGCAGACGTGGGGCGTG
>JAOBWQ010000011.1 GCA_025463425.1 Ilumatobacteraceae bacterium
GGGAGACGGCCCCACGAGCACCAGCGACGTGTTGTGCGCCGCCAGTGGGGAAGTACCGCCGACGCACGTGGCCCCTGCACTACCCGGCACCGCCCCGATCAAAACCTGAGGCGGCCGATCGCGCACCCGCGGTCGCCGATGGCACCCTCGCGACCCCCAGTAGCATGCGGCCAGTGGCTTCGGGGCAGACGGACATCGCAGCGTCCGACGAGCGGCGCGTCCGGCTCTACCGGCGCCTGGTTGGTGCCGCATGGGTGTCCGGAGCGACCTGGCGGATCATCGTGCTGATCTCGAAGTGGCACGTGCCGCTGCGCCTCAACGACTCGCTGTACTACAGCATCCAGGCGTACTACAACGCCCGGGGACGCTGGTTCCGCGAAGCTGGGGGAGCGGCGTACCAGTACTGGGGAATCAGGCCCGGCGCGGAGCACCCGCCGCTGACGTCCATCGTGATCGCGCCGGCCAGCCTGCTGGCCAACCCCGAGTTCTGCGAGCGGGCGACGATGACCCTGATCGGGATCGCGTTGATCCCCGTGATGGCGATGTTGGGCCGGCGCATCGGTGGGATGCGGGTCGGGGTGATCGCCGCAGTCATCACCGCGGCATACCCGAACATCTGGCTGAGCGATGCGCTGATCATGTCCGAGTCGCTGTTGTTGTTCCTGGTCGCCGTCGTGGTGTTGCTCGCATTGCGGTACCGGGACCGGTTCGACCTCGGCTCAGCCGTCGTCCTCGGCATCGCGATCGGCGTCGCCGGCCATGCGCGCAGCGAGGTCTTGCTGTTCGCGCCACTCCTCGCACTCGTCGGGGTTCGCACCCACGAGCCGACGCGGTGGATGAGGAACGGTGCCGTGCTGCTCCTCGCGACGGGGATGACGGTGCTGCCGTGGATCGTCTACAACACCAGCCGGTTCGACGAGACCGTGCTGATGAGCACCAACGAGGGCACCACATGGCTCGGCGCCAACTGCGACGACGCGTACTACGGCGCCGGCACGGGAGGCTGGTCGCTCGACTGCCTCGTGGAGGCAGATCCACCCGCCGACGAGAGCACTGCGGCGCGCAGCACGCGGCGCCGTCACGAGGCGTTCGCCTACGCCGAAGCGCACGAGTCGAGGCTGCCGGTGGTCGCCGGGGCGCGGATCCTGCGCGCCGCCGATCTCTACGGGCTGGGTGATCTCGTCCACGGCGACGAAGGTGAGGAGCGTCCGGGTTGGGCGGTCTGGCTCGGCATCGTGAGCTGGTGGGCGTTGGCTCCGATGGCGGCGATCGGCGTGTGGCGCACGCGGCGAGGCCTCCGGTACGTGCTCCTGGTGCCGGCGATCACCGTCCTGGTCGTCACGTTGGCGTTCTACGGTGCTCACCGGTTGCGGGCGTCGATGGAACCGATCGTGGTGATCGGTGCTGCGTCGTTCCTGGCGAGCGAACCATGGCGCCGGTGGGGGACGCGCGCGGGCCCGCATCGCACCGAGGCGGAGGCGATGGCGATGCCTGATGGCGGGTAGCGTCGGCGCGTGCGGTGGCTCGTGGTGTCGGTGTTCCTGGCGACCGCTTGCACGGCGTGTGGCTCCGGGCAGCACGGTGGGGCGGATGGGACGGTGGCCGTCGTGAGCGTCGCGGCCACGAGGGACGGGTCGGTTGCCGCCACGGAGCCGATCACCGTCGCTTACGGCGCGGACCCGTCGCAGTTCGGGCAGCTGTGGTTGCCGATCGTGCCGAAGTCGTCGCTCTTGCCGGTGGTTGTGCTGATCCACGGCGGGTTCTGGCGGGAGGAGTACGGGCTGGATCTGATGGACCCGCTCGCCAAGGATCTGATCTCTCGTGGGGACGCGGTCTGGAACATCGAGTACCGACGCGTGGGGCAAGACGGTGGCGGCTACCCGGGAACGCTCGACGACGTCGCGGCGGCGATCGACGCCCTGCAAGGCCTGGCTCCGACGCACCACCTCGACCTCGCCGACGTGGTCCTCGTCGGGCACTCCGCCGGCGGTCAATTGTCGCTCTGGGCTGCAGGCCGGGCGACGCTGCCGGCCGGCGCCCCCGGCGCGGATCCGAAGGTCACGCCGCGGTTGGCGATCGGCCAGGGTCCGGTGGTCGACCTCGTCGCCGGCGATGCGCAGGGACTCGGCGGCGGTGCCGTGACGGACTTCATCGGCGGCACCGCTGCGCAGTTCCCCGATCGGTACGCGATCGCGTCGCCGAACACCTCCAGCGGTGTGCCCCTCGCCGTGGTGCGCGGCTCCGCCGACGACATCGTGCCGGCCGCGTTCACCCTGCCCCCGGATCAAGCGCAGGCCGCACAGATCGCAGTCGTCGACATCCCCGGCGCCGACCACTTCGCTCTCATCGATCCGGCCAGCACCGCATGGCAGGCGGTGATCACGCTGTTGGATTGATCGGCCCGTGATCGGCCCGTGATCGGCTCGTTCGATCGAGCCGGGAATGTTTACTCAACCGGTCAGGTTTGCGAAGATGGGAAGAGGACACGGATTGGTCGCATGACGAAATCACTGCACATCGGGATCAGCATCGACGGCGCGGGTCAGCATCCGGGCGCATGGCGCGACCCGAGGGCCCGACCCGAGCGGTTGTTCACCGCCGAGCACACCGTCGAACTGGCCCGCCTGGCCGAACGTGGCGTGCTCGACTACGTGTCGCTCGACGACTCGTTCCGGCTGCGAACTGACCGTACCGATCACGTGCGCGGCCAGCTCGATGCCCTGCTGACGCTGGCCCGCGTCGCGCCGCAGACCGCATCGATCGGGCTCGTCCCGACCGTGACGACCACGCACACCGAACCGTTCCACGTGTCGAAGAACCTGGCCACGCTCGACTTCGTCAGCCTCGGTCGCGCCGGCTGGTTGGTGGACGTCTCGACGACCGAGGCCGAGGCGTTCCACTTCGGTCGGCGCACGGTGGCGGGGCCGGCCGATCTCTATGCCGAGGCCGGCGAGGCCATCGACGTCGTGTCCCAGCTGTGGGACAGCTGGGAGGACGACGCGGTCATCCGCGACATCGGAACCGGCCGCTACATCGATCGCGACAAGCTGCACGTGACCAACTTCGAGGGCAAGTACTTCAGCGTGCGCGGACCGTCGATCACGCCACGGTCGCCGCAGGGCCAGCCGATCGTGGTCGTCGACGCGGTCAACGAGCTGGCGCTCGAGGTCGGCATCGAACGTGCCGATGTGATCCTCATCCACGCCGCGTCCATCACCGATGCCGCGGCAACGCGCGAACGGATCCGCCGCGGCCTCGTCGGGGTGGCACGCGCCCCGGACGACGTTGCCGTGCTCGCCGTGATCGACGTGCAGCTGGCCGACACGAACGAGGCTGCGGCCGCGATGCGGGCTCAGCTCGATGCATGGGGCGGTCGGCTTCCCGCGTCCGCCCTCGAACACATCGGCACATCCCAGGCGCTCGCCGATCTCCTCGAGGCGTGGGCCGCAGCAGGGGTCGTCGACGGGTTCCATGTACGGCCCGCCACGCTGCCGGACACCCTGGAGCGCTTCGTCGACGATGTCGTGCCCGTGCTCCAGCAACGTGGCGTGGTCCGCACCGAGTACGTGGGCACGACGCTGCGCGACCACTTCGGACTCGAACGACCGGCCAACCGGTACGCGACCACCAGAGCGCACGGAGGCACATGATGAGCGACAAGCCACGCAAGCAGGTCCATCTCGCCGCACACTTCCCTGGGGTGAACAACACCACCGTGTGGAGCGATCCGCAGTCGGGCAGCCAGACCGACTTCTCGTCGTTCGTCCACCTCGCCCGCACCGCAGAGCGAGGCAAGTTCGACTTCTTCTTCCTGGCCGAAGGGCTCCGGCTGCGCGAGCACCGCGGCGAGATCTTCGACCTCGATGTCGTCGGCCGCCCGGACTCGCTCACCGTGCTGTCCGCGCTGGCCGCGGTCACCGACCGGATCGGTCTGGCGGCCACACTGAACACGACGTTCAACGAGCCCTACGAGCTCGCCCGTCAGTTCGCCACGCTCGACCACCTCAGCAATGGCCGCGCCGCGTGGAACGCCGTCACCTCTCCGGACGCATTCACCGGTGAGAACTTCCGTCGCGGCGGGTTCCTGGAGCGTTCGCTCCGGTACGACCGTGCCGGTGAGTTCATCACCGCAGCCCGTGCGCTGTGGGACAGCTGGGCCGACGACGCTGTTGTGGCCGACGCCGAGTCCGGCGTGTTCATCGACGATGCATCGATCGCCACCTTTCACCACGGCGGTGACGAGTTCTCGATCAGCGGCGAGTTCAACGTGCCGCGCAGCCCACAGGGCCATCCGGTGCAGATCCAGGCCGGGGACAGCGACGGCGGGCGCGAGCTGGCGGCGCAGCAGGCCGACGTGATCTTCAGCCGGCACTCGGGTTGGGACGACGGTCGGGCGTTCTTCGCCGACGTCAAGCGCCGGCTGGCCACGTACGGCCGCGCGCCCGACGACCTCAAGATCGTGCCCGCAGCGGTGGCGTTCCTGGGCGACGATCGCGAGGACGCGCTGGAGAAGGCCGCCCACATCCGTCGCCAACAGGTCAGCCCGCAGGGCGCGATCGCGTTCCTCGACAGGTGTGGGGACGCGATCTCTCGGCGTACGATCCCGACGGTCCGCTGCCGGACATCGACCCCGACGTCAGCGCCGAGATCACCCGCGGCCGGGTGCGCCACGAGCAGGACTCGCAGTCGGTGGCCGAGAAGTGGCGGCACATCGCCGAGACCAAGCACCTCAGCATCCGTGAGCTGATCATCGAGGTCACGACTCGCTCGGCCTTCGTCGGCTCGCCGAAGGAAGTCGCCCATCTGATCAACGACCACGTGCAGGGCGACGCCGCCGACGGGTACATCCTGGTCCCGCACATCACCCCGCACGGCCTCGACGAGTTCGTCGACAAGGTGGTGCCCGAGCTGCAGGACCTCGGCGTGTTCCGCACCGAGTACGAGGGCACGACGCTGCGCGATCACCTCGGTCTGGCCCGGCCCCGATCCAGCGTCTCATCCCGCCATTGGTCGTTAGCGTGACCGCGATGAGCACACGTGTGAGGTTCTGGGTCGATCCCATCTGTCCGTGGTGTTGGGTGACGTCGCAGTGGATCCGCAGCATCGCGGTCGAGCGTGACCTCGAGATCGTCTGGGAGCCGATCAGCCTCCTGATCAAGAACGAGCCTCCGGCCGACAGCCCGTTCTACGAGCCGTTGCAGTGGACCTATGGCCTGCTCCGGATCATGGAATCGGTGCGCGCCGCCG
Source organism: Ilumatobacteraceae bacterium (assembly GCA_025463425.1). GTDB lineage: Bacteria > Actinomycetota > Acidimicrobiia > Acidimicrobiales > Ilumatobacteraceae > WLMZ01. The sequence continues at coordinate 5,248 of JAOBWQ010000011.1, forward strand.
AAGGCGAGGCGGCGGTCGGCGAGCTGTACGTGGAGTACGGCCGGCGGATCCACCACGAGGGCGACCGGATGTGGGATCCCGCCGTGGCGCTCGAGGCGATCGGCCTCGATGCCAAGCACGCGAGTGCCGCCACTGACGAGCAGTGGGATGCGACGCTGCGCGAGCGCATGGCCGAGGGGCTGGCCCTCGTCGGCGCCGACGTCGGTACGCCGATCATCGCGTTCACCGCGGCCGATGGTCGCGAGGTCGCCACCTTCGGGCCGGTCATCACCAAGGTGCCATCGCCCGAGCGGTCGCTCGCGCTGTGGGATGCGTTCGTGACCTTGACCGAGCTCGAGGAGTTCTGGGAGCTCAAGCGCACCCGCACGAAGGGCCCCGAGTTCGGCGACCACCCCTGACGCTGTTGCGGTAGGGCCCTCGGCCCGGGTCGGCGCTACTTCTTGAGGTCAGGGCGGCCGATCGCGTCGAAGATCAGGTTGGCGTAGAACTGGGCCATCGTGCCGCCGCAGGCGATGTGGATGCCGTCCTTGCAGATGTCGATCGACATCGAGGCGGTCTGCCAATCGAGCACGGTCACGTTCGGATACGTGGCGGGCAGGGCGCGGATCAGCGCGTTGTTCGCGTCCTGCCAACCGCGCGGCACGCGCACGGTGAGGAAGACGACCGTCGGCGTCAGGTTCGGAGGCAGCTGGGCCATCATCCGCTGGAGATCGTTCGACGTCACGGTGCCGTTGGTGCCCGTCTGGATCACCATCACCTGGCCGATCTGGTTGTTGGCGCGCAGGGTCTCGACGACCGTGGCCATCTCGTCGCCCTGACGGCCCTTGACGGCATCGACGTAGAAGCCGCCGGCCTGGAGGTTGGTGATCGCGCCGAGCATCACCGACTCGCCGAGCGCGATCGGCTGGATCGTCGTCGCCGCCGGGGCGGTGCTGGGCGGAACCGTCGCTGTG
>JAOBWQ010000632.1 GCA_025463425.1 Ilumatobacteraceae bacterium
TGCCCGCTTCGCCCCTTCGGCGGTGCTCGCGGTGCCGTCCTCCGCGCGGCCGTCTTGCGACGGCCACACAGTGACCTCCACCCTCGGCGTCCCCATCCCCTCCGCCTTGCGGCTTCGGTTCCGGTTGGCCGCACGTGCCGTCACCTCCGGCCGCCACGGTTGCCCGCGCCGACCCTCGGCTCCGGCTCGCACCGGCATCCCCTCGCCGCCGTCCACCCTGTTGCCAGGGCGACCTCTCGTCTCCGGTCTGCCGCCGATGACCGGCTTGCGCCGACCATCCGAGCTGTGTCTCATCCCCCGGTTCGTCGTACGTCCTGGCCCCGTTCAGGTTCGTCTTCCGGCTTGCGCCTTCGTCTTCCCCCGGTGGGCCAGATCGTCGTGCGATCCGGTGTGTCATCATCATGCACGGGGCAAAACACCAGGTCAAGCCCTATTTTTGAGTTCACAGGGTTATCCACTGAGATTGTCGGCAATCCCCAGAAGTATTTCGTTCATCCACCGTTAACACACAGGTTGCTCACAGAACGCCCGGCGTTTGCTCGCCGCGCGAGGCCACCATGGTTGACGTTGGCGGGGTGGACCGGCACAATGGCCAACGTGTCCGGCACCTCGCACGTCGCCATCATTCTGATTCCGTAGCGCACGTCCCTGCGACGTGCGCTGCCAGCCGCCCATCCGGGCGGCTTTTGTCTTTCTCGGCCCAAGTTCAGGAGCAACCGTGTCCGCGAGCAGTAGCAACCAGTTCAACGTCAACCTTCCCGGCACTGTCGTCAGCGGCTCCGCGGGCCGCGTCGAGGTGTTCGACACCACCCTGCGCGACGGGCTGCAGGTCGAGGGCGTCTCGGCGACGGTCGAGGACAAGCTGCGCATCGCCGAGCAGCTCGACCACCTCGGTGTCCACTTCATCGAGGGCGGCTGGCCCGGAGCGAACCCGAAGGACATCGAGTTCTTCGCCCGCGCTCTGGCCGAGCTGTGCCTGACGACGTCGACGATGGTCGCGTTCGGCTCGACCCGGCGCCCGAAGGGCAAGGTCGACGACGACGCCACACTGCGCAACCTGATCGAGGCCGGCACGGGCGCGGTGTGCATCGTCGCCAAGAGCTGGGACTACCACGTGCTCAACGCGCTGCAGACCACGCTCGACGAGGGCGCGGCGATGATCGCCGACTCGGTCGAGTACTTGCGCGGCCACGACAAGCAGGTGCTGGTCGACATGGAGCACTTCTTCGACGGGTACAAGCGCAACCCCGAGTTCGCGCTGCGCGCGATCGAGTCGGCCGTCGTCAAGGGCGCCAGTCACGTCGTGCTCTGCGACACCAACGGCGGGTCGCTGCCCCACGAGGTCGAAGCGATCGTGGCCGATGTCCACCGCCACATCGGGACGGATGCGATCATCGGCATCCACTGCCACGACGACACCGGCTGCGCCGTCGCGAACAGCATGGCGGCCGTCCTCGCCGGCGCCCGCCACGTGCAGGGCACGCTGAACGGGCTGGGCGAGCGCACCGGCAACTGCAACCTCACCACAGTGATCCCGAACCTGCAGATGAAGCTCGGCTACGACTGCTTGCCCGAAGGACGGCTCAACCGGCTGACCTCGGTCAGCAAGCACATCGCAGAGGTCCTCAACCGGCCGCTCAACCCGCAGGCGCCCTATGTCGGCTCGTCTGCGTTCGCGCACAAGGCCGGTCTGCACGTCTCGGCGATCGCCCGGGCCAAGGACGCGTACGAGCACATCGATCCCGAGCTCGTCGGCAACGGCACCCGGTTCGTCGTCAGCGAGATGGCGGGGCGAGCGACGATCACGATCAAGGCCGAAGAGCTCGGCCTGGCGATGGACGGCCCGGCGATCAACGAGGTCATCGACGACCTCAAACGGCTGGAGCACGAGGGCTTCCACTTCGAAGCGGCTGACGCGTCACTCGAGCTGCTGATGCGCAAGGCGACGGGCTGGCAGCAGGACTTCTTCCGTGTCGAGAGCATGCGGGTGATCACCGACGAGCTGCCCAGTGGCGACTTCACCACCGAGGCCACGGTCAAGGTGTGGGTCGGTGAGGAGCGCTTCGTGACGATGGCCGAGGGCAACGGACCGGTCAACGCGATCGACACCGCGATGCGGTCTGCGCTGGCGACGCACTACCCGCAGCTCGCCGCAGTTCACCTCACCGACTACAAGGTGCGCATCCTCGACGGCGCCACGGCAACGGGCGCTGTCACGCGGGTCTTGATCGATGCGACGAACGGCTCGCGCTCCTGGACCACGATCGGTGTCAGCCCGAACATCATCGAGGCGTCGTGGCGGGCATTGGAGGAGCTTCTGGTGTTTGGCCTGCTCCACCCCGCCGAGTAGAACTAGGTCATGGCTGCACCGAAGTTCGCTCCCGTCTCGGCAACCGATGTCGTGCGCACCTACGAGTCGCCCGAGCACGTGCCGCAAGCCTGGTCGCCGGACCGCCCGGCGGAGATCCACGGGCGCCAGCCCGAAGGTGCCCGGCTCGGCTACCAGGGTCCAGATCAGGGCTACGTGCTGACGTTGTCGGAGCGCTTCCGCAGCAGGATCGTCGTCGCTGCCGGAGAGTCGGTCAACGATGCGATCCGTGGCAGCATCAACATCGCGCTGCGCCGCGCCTCGCTGTTCGGTCGCGCGCCTGTCGTGCACGACCTGACGATCGCGTTCACGATCTGGGGTTGGCTCGATGCGAGCGCCGCCGCTGATCTCGTCTCCCGCCGCAGCGCGCTGTTCGAGGGTGTCGCCAACACCGACCACCATTACACCGAGGGTCGGCTGATCGCCGACCTCGTGCCCGAATCCACCCTGCGCCTGACGCCCGACGCTGCAACGTCCGCCTACGCCGCAGGGAAGTGGCGCGAGCTGACCGGCGCCTGAGTGCCGGAGAGGAAACCCAGATGACGCAGCCGATCACGCTCACCGACGAGCAGCGCGAGTTCCGAGCGGTCGTCCGGCAGTTCGCCCGCGACAAGATCGCGCCGCTGGCCGCGGAGACCGATCGCACAGCGACCTACAGCTGGGATGCGTTCAAGGCGTTGCAGTCGATGGAGCTGACGTCGCTGTCGTACCCCGAGCAGTACGGCGGCGCGGGCGCGTCGTTGGTCGATCAGGCCATCGTCGCCGAGGAGCTTGCGTCGGCATGCGCCTCGACCAGTCTGATGTTCCTGATCTCGAAGCTGGCGATGCTGCCGGTCCTGAACTTCGGCAGCGAAGCACTGAAGGCGAAGTACATCCCGCGCATCTGCAGCGGCGAGAGCCAGGGCAGCTACGCGCTGAGCGAGCCCGACGCCGGCAGCGATGTCGCGTCGATGACCACCAAGGCGGTCGCCGACGGTGACGACTGGATCATCAACGGCACCAAGTGCTGGATCACCAACGCGGGCATCAGCGACCTCTACACCGTGTTCGCGCGCACCTCGGCGGACCGCCACAAGGGCATCACCGCGTTCCTGGTCGAGGCCGACTGGGGTGTCGAGGTCGACAAGCTGGAGCACAAGCTCGGCATCAAGGGATCGCCGACCGGAGTGATCCGGCTCGACGATGTTCGCGTGCCCGATGCGAACCGGATCGGTGAGGTCGGCCAGGGCTTCACCGCCGCCATGCACACCCTCGACCGCAGTCGACCGACGATCGGCGCGCAGGCGGTCGGCATCGCCCAGGGCGCGCTCGACATCGCGATCGACTACCTCAAGGAGCGCACCACCTTCGGCAAGCCGTTGGCCGACAAGCAGGGCCTGCAGTGGATGGTGGCCGACTGCGGGATGCGCATCGAAGCCGCTCGGACCATGGTCTACCGGGCGTGCG
>JAOBWQ010000665.1 GCA_025463425.1 Ilumatobacteraceae bacterium
AGTCCTGCGTCCCCGGGATGCGCAGCCAGCCAGCGGCGCGCAACTCGTCGACGCCGATGCCCGCGTCGCGCCACACGGGTGCGTCGAGCAGGTCGGCGGCGAGCTCGAGATCGGTCGCTTGAAGAGCAGGCTCGTCGAGACCCATCGCCGCGGCCAGACGACGCAGCAGCTCGGTCCTGCTGACGCACTCGCCGGGCGGCTCCACCGCCGGCTCGTTCCAGTTCAGGTAGAGGTGACCGAACGAGTCCATGATGTCGACGTGCTCGGTCTGCAGCGTCGACGGCAGCAGCAGGTCGGCATAGTCGGCGGTGTCGGTCTGATAGGCATCGAACACGACCGTGAACAGATCGTCGCGGCTCAGCGCCTGGCGCACGTCGTCCTGAGCGGGGTTGGAGACCACCGGGTTGGCGCCCATCACGAACAGGGCCTGCACGGAAGGGTCCGCCCGCCCGAGGTCGCGCACCAACCTCGTCATCACGAGCGTGCGACGGTCGTCGGGCCGCAGATCGGTGCGCGACAGCTTGAACACGTTCAGCTGATACGCGTCGGAGGTGCTGTAGACGAGGCCGCCGCCCCGCTGGCCGTACGCACCGGTCAGAGCCGGGATGCACGACACGACCCGCGCGGCCTGACCACCGTGGCGCTGCCGCTGCATGCCTTGGCCGAGCTTGATGGCGACCGGGCCGTGCAGCGCCAGCCGACGACCGAGCTCGACGATCTGGGCCTCGGGCACACCGCAGATCGCGGCAACACGCTCCGGCGTGTGGTCGGCGAGTGCCGCTGCGAACTCGTCCCATCCGAGCGTGCGCGCGTCGACGAACCCGGCGTCGATGCCCGTGGCAGCGATCACGTGGCACAGCCCCAGCGCCAGCGCCGCGTCGGTCCCCACGCGGATCGCGAGGTGCTCGTCGGCTCGTTCGGCCGTACGGTGTCGCACCGGGTCGATGACCACGACGTGTGCGCCCGCAGCCCGGGCCTGCTCGACGAACGGCCACAGGTGCTGGTTGGACGTGAGGGTGTTCGATCCCCAGAGCAGGATCGTGCGGGCGTGGACGATGTCCTCGGGGTCCATGCCGGCGGCCGATCCAGCGGTGTAGCTGATGCCGACGTGGCCGGAGACCGAGCAGATGCTGGCATGGTGGCGGGCCGCGCCGATCGCGTTCCAGAAGCGATGCGTGGCTCCCACGCCCTGGAGGTAGCCGACGCTGCCGGTGCCGTCGAACGGCCAGATCGCGTTGCCGCCGGCGGTGTCGAGGATGGCCCGCAGGCGGGTGGCCATCGTGTCCAGCGCGACCTCCCACGAGATCCGCTCGAACCGGCCCTCGCCCTTGGCGCCGACCCGCCGCATCGGGTGGAGGATTCGCGATGGATCGGCGCTGAAGTCGAGGTATGGGTTGACCTTCACGCAGAGCCCACCGCGAGTGTGCGGATGGTCGGGGTTGCCGCGCAGCTTGACGGCATTCCCATCGTCGTCGACGGTGACGATCCAGCTGCACGCGTCCGGACAGTCCAGCGGGCATGCCCCGATCACGTCGCGCGTCATGACGGCATCGTACGGCGGCGTTAGGGTCGGCCCATGACGATCGTTGAGCTGGACGCCACTGCGGATGTCGATGTGCTGGAGCCGATCACTGACGAGGAGCTGACCGCGCTCGCGCTTGCGGCAGATCCGGACCAGACGATCGACGACGACGCGGTGCCGTTGACTGCGTTCCAGGGCGAGTTCGGCGACATCCTGCCTGACTGGTACATGCCCGCGCCGGCGTCGATCAGCAGCTCCCGAGGTCGGCGTCGCCGCAACGCGCTCGTCGGTTCGGTGATCATCTTCTCGCTCCTGTTCATCAACGCGCTCGGCCTCTGCATCACCTACGGGCGGCTCGAGGTCCCCTTCTGATCGACCACAGCGGCTGACCTAGTGTCGCCACCCGTGCCGACCTTCGCCGATCACGTCCTGGCTCGGTCCGATGACGATGGTCCTGCAGTGCTGTTCGAGGACCAGCGTTGGAGCTACCGCGAGTGGGTCGCGGAGTGCATCGTGCGGGCCCGCCTGTTCGAGTCGATGCGGATCGCGGGCCCGGCGCACATCGGGCTGCTGCTCGAGAACGTCCCCGACTTCACGATGTGGCTCGGCGCGGCCGCGCTCGCCGGTGCGACCGTCGTCGGCGTCAATCCGACCCGTCGAGGTGCGGAGCTCCAGCGCGACATCACCTACACCGAGTGCCAGCTGATCGTCACCGAGCCCGGCCAGATCGGGCTGCTCGACGGTCTCGACCTCGGCGCAGCGACCGGTCGGGTGCTGGTGACCGACACGATGGAGTACGCCGCCCAGCTCGAGCCCCACCGCACCGGAGAGCCGTTCACGCCGCCCCCGATCGAGCCCACCGACACGTTTCTCCTGCTGTTCACCAGTGGCACCAGCGGTGCGCCGAAGGCCGTGATCACATCGCACGGACGCCTGCACAACGTCGCCACCTCGATCGGCAGCATCACCTCGCTGGGATCCGCCGACGTCACGTACATCTCGATGCCGTTGTTCCACAGCAACGCGCTGTTCACGGCCTGGGGGCCGAGCGTTCGCTACGGCGCAGCCGTCGCGTTACGTCGAACATTCAGCGCCAGCGGCTTCCTGCCCGACGTGCGCCGCTTCGGTGCGACCTACTTCAACTACGTCGGTCGGCCGCTGGCGTACATCCTCGCCACACCGGAGCAGTCGAACGATGCCGACAACACCCTTCGCCGTGGGTACGGCAACGAGGGCGCGGAGGCCGACATCAAGCGGTTCGTCGAGCGCTTCGACTGCCCACTCACCGACGGCTACGGCCAGACCGAGACCGGTGCATCGATCCAGCGCGTCGTCGGCATGCCGGCCGGGGCGTTGGGCCTGGGCGTGCCGACGATCCAGGTGCGCGACGCGGCAACGGGTCTCGAGTGCCCGCGTGCGGAGTTCGACGACCAGGGACGGTTGTTGAACGCCAAGGCGGCGATCGGCGAGATCGTGAACAGCACTCGTGGCACGTTCGAGGGCTACTGGAAGAACCCCGAGGCCGACAGCGAGCGGTTGCGCGACGGCGCGTACTGGACCGGCGACCTCGCCTACCGCGACGTCGATGGCTACTTCTACTTCGCCGGTCGCAGCGCGGATTGGATCCGGGTCGACGGAGAGAACTTCTCCGGTGCGCCGATCGAGCGGATCCTCGCCCGGTTCCCCTGCGTGCTGGTCGTTGCCGTGTACGGCGTACCGGATCCCGAGATCGGCGACCGCGTGATGGCCGCGATCCAACTCGCCGACGACGTCGACTTCAATCCGGTTGCGTTTGCAACGTTTCTCGCCGAGCAGGCCGATCTCGGCCCGAAGTGGGCGCCCACATACGTACGTGTGATGGATGCGCTGCCGATGACCCAGACCAACAAGGTGCTCAAGCGCGATCTCGTCCGCCAGCAGTTCCCGGCTCAGGGTGAGACGTGGTGGC
>JAOBWQ010000006.1 GCA_025463425.1 Ilumatobacteraceae bacterium
GTGAAGGCGCGGTGGGCGAACTCGATCTGGTACGGGCGGGTGATCATCATCCCGAAGTAGCCGAGGTCGCGGAGGTGGTTGCACCACGTGGTGAGGCCGTCGTGGTCGTCGAGCCGCCCGCCCCACATTCCACTGATCGGCCAACGCACCCCGGCCGCACGCGCATCGACGAGCACCTTCTCGCGCAGGTACAGCGTCTCGGTGCCCTCCGCCGTCCAGCGGAACCCGAGTGCCTGGTGGATGTCGCCGAACCGCGAGATCGCGCCGCCGAGGTAGGCGACACGAGTGGAGGCCATCGCGATCTCGTACGCCTCGCGGATCGACTGGGCCGTCTCCAGCACGGGGTAGATGACGATGCTGTTGCGAGGCAGGTCGCGATCGGTCTCGTAGCACGTCAACATCGCGTCGAGGGCGACGATGTCGCCGGGACCGGCCAGCTTCGGCAGCAGCACGCCGGTGAGGCCAGGCACGACGACGTCGTCGAGGTCGCGCATCGAGCAGCCGCTCGACATGCTCTGGATGCGCACGAAGCACAGTGGTCCGCCCGACCCGGGCTGGCGCTGCAGGAACGCCGCCACCTCACGCCGGGTGCGCACCCGTTCGGCTTCTGGGAACGGCGTGCGCGGTTCCTCGATGTCGAGCACCAGCGCGTCCGCGCCGAGCGTGTCGGCCACGGCGAGCTGTTCGCTGTCGCTGCCCGGCACGAACAGCAGCGACCGGATCGGCGGCGCGGTCGTCTTGTCCATGAGCGCACCATAGGAACCGCGCTCGCTTCGGCACGCAGCGGGCGCCGCAGGCGGAATACCGTGGCGACATGGCGACCACACATCCGGTGCACGACGAGATCGATCTGCTCGATGGGGCGTGGTACGCGACCCTGCCGCACGACACCTACACGTGGATGCGTGAGAACGCGCCGGCCTACTACGACGAGAAGAACGACACGTGGGCGGTGTCTCGCTATCACGACGTGGTTCGCATCGAGCGCGACCCGGCCACGTTCTCCAGCGTGCGCGCGCCACGTCCGCACGGCCAGGCGCTGCCGATGATGATCTCGATGGACGACCCGAAGCACCATCGGCGGCGCAGCCTCGTCGCACGCGGCTTCACGCCCAAACGGGTGCGCGACCACGGCCCGAAGCTGCTCGAGATGTGCGACGCGATCATCGATCGCGTGTCGGAGCGCGGTGAGTGCGATTTCGTGTGGGACATCGCGGCACCCCTGCCGCTGCTGGTGATCGGCGAGATGCTGGGCTTCGATCCCGCCGACTACGACGATCTCCTGCGCTGGTCCGACGATCTGATCCGGGGCACGTCGGCGACCTCGGATCCCAAGGCTGCCGAGGCAGCGATGATGGCGGGCATCGAGTACCGCGAGTTCCAGATGCGGATCATCGCCGACCGACGCTCGCGGCCGCAGACCGACGACGTCGTCAGCATCCTCTGCCACGCCGACATCGACGGTGAGAAGCTCGACGACGACTCGATCGTCAACGAGACCCTGCTGATCCTGATCGGCGGCGACGAGACGACTCGTCACGTCATCTCGCGCGGGATGCTGGCCCTGCTCGACCAACCGGATCAGCAGGCGATCCTCGCCGAGGACGCGGCCAAGATCGAGGTCGGTGTGGAGGAGCTCCTGCGGTTCGTGTCGCCCATCCTGAACATGGCTCGAACGGTCACGACCGAGGTCGAGATCGCCGGCCAGACCATGCACGCTGGGGACCAGGTCGTGTTGCTGTACCCGTCGGCGAACCGCGACTCGGCCGTCTTCGCCGACGCCCAGCGACTCGACGTCCAGCGCCAGCCGAACCCGCACATCGCGTTCGGCTTCGGACCACATTTCTGCCTCGGCGCGTCGCTGGCCCGGCTGGAGCTGAAGGCGATGTTCACTCGGCTGCTCGAGCGTCTGCCCGATGTCCAGCTGGCACCGGGTGCGGTGCTGCCGTACCGCAACTCGAACTTCATCACAGGTCCTGAGGCGATGCCCGTCGTGTTCACGCCGACACCCAGTCGGGCCAATCGTTGATGGTCGGACCCGCCGCGACGCTGCGCGCAGCGATCGGTGACGGACTCGTGCGTGCTCCCGGTTGTGCAGATCCGCTCGCTGCGCTGCTGATCCAGCAGGCCGGCTTCCCGGCCGCGTACCTCTCCGGGTTCGCACTGTCGGCGACGCTGCTCGGCGTGCCCGACCTCGGGCTGATCTCGCTCGACGACATCGCCGGTGCAGTCCGGCGGATCACGGCCGCAGTCACGATCCCCGTGATCGCCGACATCGACACCGGGTTCGGCGGTCCGCTGAACGTCCGTCGCACCGTCGTCGAGGTCGAAGCCGCCGGCGCCGCTGCAGTGCAGATCGAAGATCAGCTGTCGCCCAAGCGGTGTGGCCACTTCGAGGACAAGGTCATCTTCGACATCGACGAAGCGGTTGCCCGAGTTCGGGTCGCCGCGGAGGCGAGGCGGTCCTCCGACACCGTGCTCGTCGCGCGCACCGATGCCGTTGCGGTCGAGGGCATCGACGCCGCGATCGAACGTGCCCGACGGTTCCGCGACGTCGGAGCCGACGTGCTGTTCGTCGAGGCACTGGAGACCGTCGAGCAGCTCGAGCGCGTGTCGGAAGCGCTCGATGGTGCGCCGCTGCTCTACAACGCTGTCGAGGGCGGCCGCTCACCGCTCATCGCCGTCGACGTCCTCGCCGAGCACGGCGTGCGCATCCTGATCCATCCGGTGACCCTGCTGCTGGAGTCCATCCGAGCGCAGCAGGTCGCGCTGGCAGCGCTGCGCGAAGGTGGCGCGGCGACCGACCAGTCGATCATGCTCGCCCGCGACGTGATCGCTGCTGACGCGGCGATGGCGTTCCACGCCCGAGCTTCCACGCTGCCGTGATCGGCCGCTGAACCACGAGGAGACCACGATGCCCAGACTGCGCCAGGTGAGCCGGAGCGAGACGACCGACGAGCTGACCCTGCGGATGTACGACCAGCTGTTCGGTGACCGCGACCCGGTCGCGGAGCCGGGCACCGCCACCGGGACACCGGGCGATTGGTGGACGGTGTTCGCGCTGTCGCCGGATGTGCTCCGGCACGCCGTGCGCGGCTTCACGCTGTACCGCAGCCCGAAGCGCCTCGTGCCACCGGTCTTGCGCGAGCTCGGTCAGACGCGCGCCGGATGGCTGCGGTCGAGCCAGTTCGTCTTCTCCCAGCACTGCAAGTCGTGCCGCACGCTGGGCATGAGCGAGGCCAAGATCGCCGCCATCGCGCACTGGTCGACCTCGGACCAGTTCGACGAGCAGGAGCGAGTCGTCCTGGCCTACACCGACGCGCTGGTCGGCGAGAACGGGCGGGTGTCGGACGAGCTGTTCGCGCAGTTGCAATCACACCTGTCCGACGAACAGATCCTCGAGCTCACCTACGTCACCGCGATGTACGAGATGCACGCGATCATGAGCAGGGCGTTGCGGCTCGAGTTCGACGACCGCGCCGACCCGATCGTCGAGATCCCCGGTGACGAGGCGTCGCTCGCTGTCGACATCGGTGCGATGATCAGCGACCCACGCGCCGACGGCTGACGTTCTGGGTCCTTGCGGTCAAGCCGGTCAGCTCGCTGCCGGCTTGATCAGCACGCCGCCGAAGAGGCCGGTGACGTAGACGTCGTGCGGATCGGGGGTCTGCGCGGCACCGGTGTCGCTGACGAACGGGATGCCGCGGGAGAACACCGTCAGGTACAGGCCGCTGGTCGACATCCCGGTGCCGAACGTCGTGGATCCTCCGGCCGTGTACGTCATCGCGGTGGGGAAGTCCGAAGCTCGAGAGAGCATGCCGAGACCGTTCACGTCGAACAGCAACGCCTTCGGGTCGTTGAAGTACGAGAAGCCGGTGAAGGTCAGCGAGGTCGCGCTCGTACCGCCGAAGTACAGGCAGAACGTGTCCTTGTCGAAGCAGACCGTTCGCCCGAACGGGTAGTAGGACGTCTTGCCGTTCGCGGCGGTGTAGATGCCAGTGGTGAAGTCGAATGTCGGGAACGTGTCGGCAACGTCGCTGGTCGCAGTTCCCAGGACGGCTTGCACCGGTGCGATCGTGACATCCGGGGTGGCCCCGAAGGCAGTCGCCCCGAGTCCCGTCTTGGTGAGGGTGAGCGCGTTGCCGAAGGCCGTCGGTGGGTCGGTCGGGTTCGGGAACCAGCCGAGCACATCGACGATCACGTTGGCGTTGCCCGCAGAGTTGAAGATCGAGATCTGACCGCTGTTGCCGACGGGGACGATGACCATGTTCGGGATCGTCTGACCGGGGACGAAGTTGAGGTTGGACGCGGTGGGCGCCTTGGTGCCGGCCGGATAGACGGTGAGGAAGCCCGCGACGGTGGGGTTGGTGACGGTGACGTTCAACGCGACCGCGCCGACACCCGAGGCCGGAACACCCCCGCGTCCGACGACGGCCGTGTTCAACGTCGTACCGCCGGGGATCGCCCCGCCGCCGCCATCGAGGCCGTCGATCGTCGCATCCGCGGGTGCACCGAAGCGTGTGTCCAGCAGACGAGCCGGCGTGAGGCCGGTGAACGCCGTGCCGCTGGGGAACCAGCCGAGCACGTCGACGATCACGTTGGACGTGCCGCCACTGCCGTTGAAGACCGCCACGCTGCCGGTGGCACTGACCGGCACGACGACCATGTTCGGGATCGTCTGCTTGGGGATGAAGTTGAGGTTGGACGCCTTGGGGATCGCGCTCGCGTTCGGGGCGACGGTGAGGTAGCCGGGACCGGTGGGGTCGGCGACGGTGACGTTCAACGCAACGGCACCGACGCCGGTGGCCGGCACACCGCCGCGACCTGTCACCGTGAAGGTCGTCGCGGTGTTCGCCGCGACCGCACCGGTGCCGGCGAACGTCGAGTCGATCGTCGGCGAGCCTGATCGTGTGTCCAGCAGTCGAGCTGGGTTGAGGCCGGTGAACGCGTTGCCGGTGGGGAACCAGCCGAGCACGTCGACGATCACGTCCGATGTCCCCGACGAGTTGAACACCGAGACCTGACCAGCCGCCCCGACGGGCACGAGCACCATGTTCGGGATCGTCAGGTCGGGCGTGAAGTTGAGGTTCGAGGCTGTCGGTGCGTCGCCGCCCGTGGGGAACACGGTGAGGAAACCGGAACTGGTCGGGTTGGTGACGGTGACGTTGAGTGCGACCGCGCCGACGCCGGTGGATGGCACGCCACCCCGCCCGAGCACCGTCACGTTGGCGGTGCCTCGCGGATCGAGCTTGCCGAGGCCGGCGGACTTCCCGTCGATCGTCGGCTGGCCCTGGCGGGTGTCCATCAGCCGGGCCGGCGACAGTCCGTGGAACGTGGCCACGTCGGCCGCGTGAGTCACGGCCGCCGGCGCAGCGATGCACACCGCCGTCATCGCGAGCACCGTCGTGCACCTGGTCAGGAACTTGTTCATCGTCGACTCCGCACTGTCTGCTCGGCTCCCATCGCCGACCGCACCGACATGTTAGTTCCGGTCGCTCTGGTCGACCTCGCGGACGATCAGTCGGCCACGAGCGCTGCGGAGGCTGCGTTCGGGTTGAAGAACTCGCGCTGGAAGCAGATCTGGCCGTCACGGAACCGGAAGACGTTGATGTACTGGTTCGCGTAGGACTTGCCGGTGGTCGAGACGAGGCCATCGCTGACGAACTCGACCACGAGCTCGTCCGGGTCGACACAGGCATGCACCTCGGTGATGGTCAGGCGCATCTTGAACACCTTGAACGCGTTGGTGAGGTACTCGAGCGCGGCGTCCCGACCTTCGACCCGTTTCGGCGGGGCGGTGTACGGCAGTTCGAGCACGGCGTCGTCGGTGTACTGCGCGGTCTGCTCGGCTGCGTCGGCGTTGCTGACGCCGCGGAACGCGGCCTCGACGGCGGCGAGGTTGCGGGCGCGACGCTCGACATCGGGCAGCTCGGTGGTCATCCGGGCGACGATACGGCCGGGTGGGCAGTGGGGGCGAGGCGGCTCGCATCGGGTTGGCCACAGCCGTCGGGTCAGAATGAGCGGATGTCGATCGCCATCACCGAGGACCACCGTTCGCTCGCCGACACCGTCGCCGCCTTCGTGCAGAAGCGCGATGCGAAGGGCGCGGCCAGAGCGATGCTCGAGGCGCGAACCGAGGCCGTACCCGACTTCTGGGCCGAGCTCGCCGGCCTCGGCTGGCTGGGGCTCCACCTCGCCGAGGCCGACGGTGGTTCCGGCTACGGGCTGGAGGAGCTCGTCGTGGTCGTCGAAGAGCTCGGCCGCGCCGTCACGCCGGGTCCGTTCGTACCGACCGTGATCGCCAGCGCGATCATCGCTTCGGCAGCCGATGACGCGACGAGGGCGCAGCTGCTCCCCGGCCTTGCCGACGGATCGGTCCGTGCCGCCGTCGCGCTCGACAGCTCGGCAGTGGCGCCGGACGGCACGGTCACGGGCTCGGCCGGCGTCGTGCTCGGTGGGGGACTGGCGGAGCTGCTGCTCGTCGGCATCGGCGACGACGTCGCCGTGGTGCGCGTCGACGACACGGTCACCGTGGTCGTGCCGCCGAACCTCGATCCCACCCGTCGCTCCGCACGGGTCACGCTGCAGGGCACGCCGATCGTCGCGCTGCTCACCGGAGCGAAGCAGACGCTCATCGACCTCTCACGCCTCATCCTGTCCGCGGAGGCCGTCGGGCTGGCCCGTGAGTGCACCAACTCGGCGGCCGAGTACGCGAAGGCGCGGGTCCAGTTCGGTCGCCCGATCGCGATGTACCAGGCCGTCAAGCACCACTGCGCGAACATGCTCGTCGCCACCGAGCTGGCCACGAGCGCCGTCTGGGACGCCGCTCGCGCTGCGGAGTCCGGCGGCGACCAGCTCACCTTCGCGGCTGCCGTTGCGGCCACCCTCGCCGCACCGGCCGCCGATCTGTGCGCCAACCTCAGCACCCAGGTGCACGGTGGCATCGCGATCACGTGGGAGCACGACGCCCACCTGTACATGCGCCGCGCGACGACGCTGCTCAGCCTGCTCCGGCCCGATGCCGCCGCGGCCGATCTCGTCGGCCTGACCCGCCGTGGCATCACTCGGGCCAAGATCGTGCGATTGCCGCCGGAGGCCGAGCCGATCCGCGAGGAGGTCAAGGCGTTCGCGGCGAGCATCGCGGGGCTGCCCGCCGCCGACCAGCGGACGAGGCTGATCGAGACGGGCTACGTGATGCCCCACTGGCCGCTGCCGTTCGGTCGCGCCGCAGGAGCGATCGAGCAACTGGTCATCGAGCAGGAGTTCGCCAAGGCGGGTGTGCAGCGACCGTCGTACGGCATCACCGGGTGGAACATCCTGACCCTCATCCAGTACGCCACCGAGGACCAGGTCGCGCGCTGGGTCGCGCCTGCGCTGCGGCAGGACGTGATCTGGTGCCAGCTGTTCAGCGAGCCCGACGCCGGCTCCGACGCAGCCGGGGTCAAGACCAAGGCCACGCGGGTCGACGGCGGCTGGCTGGTGAACGGCCAGAAGGTGTGGACGAGCGGCGCTCACATCGCAGGCATGGGCTTCGCCACGGTGCGCACCAACCCGGATGTGCCCAAGCACGATGGCATCACGACGATGGTGATCGACATGCACGCCGACGGCGTCGAGGTGCGCCCGTTGAAGATGACATCCGGTCACTCGGAGTTCAACGAGGTCTTCTTCAACGACGTGTTCGTGCCCGACGACGACGTGGTCGGGCCGGTCGACGGTGGCTGGACCGTTGCCCGGGCCACGCTCGGCAACGAGAGCGTCAGCATCGGTGGCGGGCAGGGCGGCATGTCGATCCCCGGCTCGACGCTCGTCGAGGC
>JAOBWQ010000038.1 GCA_025463425.1 Ilumatobacteraceae bacterium
CGCTGAAGAAGCGGTCGTTGTCGCGGACGTATCCGGGACGGCGACCAGCGAGGTGGCCGGGGGGACGAGAGGGCCGCTCGACGCATCGGGCTGGCTGCTGGTGTCGGGTGCCACCGGACCGATCTGCCGCGAGCGGTCAAGCGTGACGACGACGACCGCCACGGCGATGACGGCGGCAGCGGCAAGGCCGGCCGCCCCCCAACGGGCGACAGACGGTCGACGGGTTCGCGCTCTGATCGACGTCGGAGGCACGACATGTTCGCCGCCGATCGCTCGCACGAGGTTGCCACGGATCGCCTCACGCGTGCCGGCGGAGACATCGACGCCCGATGCTGTCGTTGCCTCGATGATGTCGTGATCGTCCATGTCAGCTCTCTCTCGCTGTGAGGACGGCCCGCAGCGATGCCCGGGCACGGGCGAGCAGTGATTCGGTCGCATGCTCACTGCGTCGCATCGCTCGGGCGACCTCGCGCACCGGAAGGTCATCGACGTAGCGCAGCACGAGGGCGGTGCGATGCTCGACCGGCAGAACCGCCAGCGCGTCGACCGCTCGCCCAGCCGACACCGCATCACTGCCCACGGACGTGGCGAGCATCTCACGGCGCTTGCTGCGGCGCTCCGACTTGAGCCGATCGAGGAAACGATGACGGCACGACACGATCAACCAACCGAGGTCGACGGTCACCACGTCACCTCCACGGATGCGGCGCAGTACTGCGAGGTAGGTGTCCTGCACGATCTCTTCGGCCATTGCGCGGTCACCACCCGTCAGGCGGCTCGCATAGCGATACAGATCGTCGATCGTCCGCTCGTACAGATCCAGCAGATCATCGTCCGACATCGCGCCCCTTCGTAGCAGCTCGCCCTCGCTCTGCTCGATGAGACGCTCGACGATCACGACATGAAGGCGACGCCGCCACTGCCATCTCCGTCGCGACCGAGGCTTGTCGTCGCCGTGGAACATCGCAGGTCGCCTGTCATGCAGCGGGTGGGTGCGTAGCGTCAGACAGACGTGGGTTTGATCAATGATGCCGACAGCGTCACGCTCGACGAGGGCTTGTGGCGACTGCATGCCAGAGAACTGGTCCGATTCGGCACCGTTCTCGTGGGGCCGAACGACGCGCAGGACATCGTCTCGGCAGCCTTCGTCAAGGTGAGTCGGCACATCGCCGGCGGCCACATCGATCAGCCGCGCGCATACCTGTTCCGCGCCGTCACCAATGAAGCGCTCGATCTCCGTCGCCGCAATGCGAATCGTTGGCGGCGCGATCTGCTCGCAGTCGCGTCGTCGACGATGCCGACCGTCGAGAGTCACCTCGACGTCCGCCGCGCCGTCGCAGCGCTCAGCGTGCGGCAGCGATCGATCGTGTACCTCGCCTACTGGGAGGACATGACCGAGCGTCAGATCGCGCAAACACTTCAACTGTCACCTGGCGCGGTGCAGCGACATCTCGGTCGCGCCCGCATCCACCTCCGAAAGGCACTGCAATGACGGACATCCTCGACCAGGCCGTACGCGCTGCGATCGCCTCGTTCGCCGACAGCGCTCCCGAACCAGTGGAGCCCACACTGTTCGCGGCAACAGCTGGCGCCCCGCCGACGAACACGGTCAACCCGCCTGCGCGGGCGACTGTCCCCTTCGGCCCGGCAATGGCTCGGACACGACCCGGGCCCAGCCGCCGACGCAGGACGGTCGCCGCGCGGGTGATGGCTGTCGTGGTGCTCGTTGCCGCGTTGGTCGCTGGACTCACCGTGCTCGTTCACCGGCACAGCAACACCACGACGGCTGCGCCCACCGGCGCAGATCTGCGATGGATGCTGACGGACCTGCCAACCGGTCTGTCGCCGCAATCCGTGGACGGCCCGCAACCCGTCACCGGTCTGGAGAGTGACCCGCTGGCGCGAAACGGATTCATGTTCGCAACGGCCGCCGCCCCTCTCGGCCCGATGTTCGCCGTCTACGACGCAGCGGACGGGTTGTCGCCGGGCTACGACTCGTCCGTCACGAACTACACCGAGTTGACCTTGGCCGGCCGGCGCGCTGCGCTCGCCGACGGACCCGGGGGCCTGCGGCTGCTCTACCTCGAGGTCGGCAACGACAGGTGGGTCGAGATCGACGCACGCTCGACGTCCGATGCAGAGCTGACCAAGATCGCAACCTCGCTGGTGGCCAGCAGCGACGGCACAGCGGTCGTCGACCCGGACACGTTGCCTGCCGGTGTGGTGCAGTTGCCGGGCGATCTGACGAACATGACCAATCTGACCGGCGGGGTGACGCTGTCGGTCTACGGAGGCAGCACACCAGGCCGGTTGCTGTGGATGTACGTCTCCAGCAAGCCGACATCGATCGAAACCTGGTTCGCGCTCATCGGTACTACGTCGCAGCCTGTCAATGTCGCCGGCGACGCCGGCACCCTCATCGTCGGTCTCCGTGGTACGTCGGAGAACGACGTCGTGATGTGGCGCCACGACGGCCTGTCATTCGCGGTGGTCGGCGGCAACATCACGTCGGACGAGCTCCTCGCCGCGGCAGGCACCGCTCAGCCCGTCAGCGTCGCGACCTGGAGCTCGTTCCCATCCCACGCCGAACTGCTGAGCAAGACGCCGCCGTCAGCGGACACCGTCACCGTCGGGACATCACCGCCCGACACACAACCTCCGATCGGCGAAACCGACCCGACCAGTGCACCGTCCGCAACCACCGCACCCAGCGTCACCGTGGCGACTTCCGCACCGATCGCGACCGCTGAGCCGACGGTGGCCACCGACCTCTCGTCGAGCGAGACGCGCTTCCAAGGCGCCCTCGCCTCAGGCGTCGCGTGGACCGCTCACGTCACCGTCGTGTTCGACCGCATCCAGTTCTCGAACACGGTCGACGGCTCGGCAGACGAGGGCGCAGCGACTGCCGGCTACGGACCGATGGATGCCGACCCGATCCAGATCAACACCGTCAGCACTGCCGGCGTCGACTTCGTCACGACTGTCGCCACCGACGCAAAGGCCGTGAGCCTTCGGGTGACCACGAAGGACGGCCATCGATACATCGATGCGCTGCACGCCAGCACCAGCCATCCGAACGACCATCTGGGCGTCATCGCCGTCGACGCGAACACCGTCACCCTCGCCGAAGTCCTCGACGGGTCAGGGACCGTCCTGGAGTCGATCGCCACTTCCTGACAGGAGCTGCTCAGGACACGCTCGGCGCTCGACTATGAGAGCGCTTCCTTGCCGGGCACCTTGATCTTCATGCCGGGATAGATCAGTTGGGTGTCGTCGGTCCATCCGTTTGCAGCGACGATCGCGCTGACGCTGGTGTCGACGAGGCCGGCGATCTTGCCGAGCGAGTCACCGGCCTCGACGGTGTAGTTCCCGCCGGTCGAGACGTCGAATGCCGTCTCGTCGGGTGACGTGGTGGCGCCTCGGTCTCGGAGCACGGCGTTGAGGGCGTCGGCCACATACGCGGCGAGGATCTTCTCGCCGACCGTGTTGAGATGGAACCCGTCGGAGTCCTTGCGGGTGGCGACGTAGTCGCCGGTGCGGGGATCGAGCACGAGGGTCGGGAAGGCGCCGTTGATCCCGGAGAAGTAGCGCCACGTGTCGACGAAGGTGACCTTCGGGTGCTGAGCGATCTGCTCGGTGACGACTTCGTTCTGCACCTCGAGTGCCGCGGTGAGCGATGGATCGCGACCATTGGGCACGCCGACCCAGATGACCGGTCGCCCACCGGCGCCGAGCAGGTCCATGGCCGCGGATATGCGCTTGCCGTACTCGGCTCGCCACTCCGGTGAGGTGACCGGTTTGGTCGGCATGTCGAGGAACGACTGGCCGTCGTTCGCCCCGAAGACCGCCACGACGATGTCGGCGTTCGCGGTCGGCAGCGTCGCTTGCAGGTGGGCGGGCCAGTCGAAGAAGTCGGGGCGAACGAAACCGGACGAGACCTTGTAGTCGGTGCTGATCACCGTGAGGCCGTCGACCTCGAGGCCTCGTTCGAGGAATGGCGAGAGTCCACCGGCATCACTGTCACCGACCAGCAGCACGTGCGCAGGATCGCTCGTGGTCGGAGTGCGGACCACCGGCGCTTCCGAAGCGGGGAGGGCGGCCGCCGGACTGGCGGTCCCGAGCGTGTCTGCTCCCGAACTGCCGACGTTGCCGGTGCCGACCGCGGCATGGTTGTCCTTGGTGTCGGACCTGACCGACGCTGCGACGGCAGCGATCACGCCGATCATGGCCGCACCCACGACTGCACGCCTGACCAGGAACACGCGTCGGCTCGGTTTGCGCCCTGGCGCGGATCGCGCTGGTGATCGAGGTGGTTGTCGAGCGCTCATGTCAGTTGGACGACGGTAGTCGTGAGCGCGTCTGCGTGGCCGTCACTCGCCCGTGCTTGCCCAACACTGCCGACTCGTTGCTCGACGTGTCATCTGTTCGACGGGTTGGCGAGTGTTGTAGTTGTGGTCGATGACGTGTTGGCGGATGTGACGTTCGGAATGCCGGCTGTCGCGTCGTTCGACGACTTCTACCGTCGAGAGTTTGCAGCGGTGCTCCGGGTGGCCTACGCGATCACCGGAGACAACCATCGAGCGGCAGATGTTGCTCAGGACGCGTTCGTCGCGGCACAGAAGCGATGGCGAACCGTCAGCGCATATGAGCGCCCGGACCTGTGGGTGCGCCGTGTCGCGATCAACCGGGCGTTGTCATGGCGTCGCAGGAGCATCAACGAGATCGCCGCGCTGACACGCCTCGCATCGCGTCGAGAATCGCACGCGCCGAGCGACGCACTCGCCGGCGACGCGGAGGTCTGGGCACACGTGGCACGGCTGCCACGGCGCCAAGCCAGCGTGATCGCACTCGTCTACGTGGACGATCTGTCCATCGACCAGGCCGCAGACGTGCTCGGGATCTCGACACCGACAGCGAAGACCCATTTGCAACGGGCTCGACGGACACTTGCCCGTCACCTGAACGAGGAGATCGACGATGATCGATGACCGTCTGCGGACCGCGTCGCAGGTACTGCGCCATGCACTCAACGATGGCGAACCTCCCACACTCCCGCAACTCCCTGGCCGCCGCTCCCTGACGGCGGTTGTCGTCGGCCTCGCGGTGATCGCGCTCTGCGTCGTCGTCGCAACGGCCCTGTCGCCGGCAGCGCACCAATCCGTGTCCAGCCAGGTTCCGCCGCCAGCGGTGACGCTCGCACCTGTCGACCCGACCACGTCGACCGCAGCGCGCCGCATGACTCATCTCGTCCGATCGTTGTCCGAGCTCTCATCCGGCGACGACGTCCACAGGCTGCAAGTCCGGTTGGCCGAGCTCGGTTTCGCGATCGCTGACATCGACGGACAGTTCGGCGTGACGACCCGACAAGCCGTGTGGGCGTACGAGACGTTGGTGTTGGAGGAGCCGCTCGATCACGTCACCGGAGTGGTGACCGACGAGATGTGGCAGACGATGCAGCAACCGACGACGATCACCCCACGGCGTGCAGGTCAGGGAACGCACGCTGAGATCTATCTGGCCCAGCAAGTGCTCGCCGTGTACCGAGACGACACACCCGTCTTCATCGCTCATGTCTCCTCCGGAACCGCACCGAGCCGCGACGGATCGGGCCAGTGGTGCGAGACCGTCGTCGTCGACACCGATGCAAACGGCGCGGCGATCGATCCGCCGCAAGAGCAGCCCGTGTGCGGGATTGCCTACACCCCGAGTGGCGTGTTCCGGTTTCAGCGCGAGCTCGCCGGCCACCACATCGGCGATCTCGGAGGCATGGACAACCCGGTGTACTTCAACTACGGGATCGCCGTCTACGGCGGGCAGGTCGTGCCGTTGATGCCTTCCACCCATGGTGGCGTCCGGATCGACGACACGCTGTCCGCTGGTTTCGCCGACGTCGTTCATCTCGGCGATCTCGTCTATGTCTGGGGCGACGATGGCAAGGAACCCGAAGAGGTCACCAAGGCGGAATCCACGCCGGTGTTCAGCTATCCAGCGCCGCCCGACACGTACACCGTCGACGCCGGTGAGACCGTTGCGGCCGTCGCAGCCGAGCTCGGCACGACGGTGGAGGATCTCGTCTCGCTCAACTCCTGGACCGACGGAGCGACCCACCAGTTCCAGATCGGCGAAAGAGTTCTCGTTCCCTCACCGATCAGAATCGCACCACTCCTGACTGGATTGCTGGAATCGAGGGCGAACGAAGTCGCACTCGATCGCGGGCTGAGCCTGTCTGTGTCGTATCAGGACCTGCCCGCAGGCAGCGTCAACGTCGGCCGAGTGCTTGCCCAGACCCCGCCGACCAACAGCCCGATCCCGCCCGGCGCCGCAGTCCAGATCGTCGTCGGCAGAGCCCTTCCGCCGACGACCACCTCCTGAACAACGAGTCGCGCCCGCGCCGTTCGCGTTCACAGATGTTTGACGAGCCAGTTGTCCACCGCACACCGTGGCTCACGACCCCAGGATGCCCATCCGCCGCATCAGTGCGACGAGCACATCGGGGCGGCGGGTGTAGATCCCGTCGACGCCGAGGTCGATGAGCGTCGTCATGTCGGCAGTGTCGTCGACGACCCAGGTGAGCACTGCCGTGTCCGAACGGTGGGCGAATGAGAGGGAGTCAGCGGTGACCCGTCTGGCGCCGTCCGAGCCGATGTACTCGGGCTGGGCGACGAGCTGGTGGCTGACGAAGGAGGTGTCGCCGGCGGCTCGCGCCGCACGCTGCTCAGCCCGCTCGGCGTCGGTCCCGGAGGTGCGCACCTCGGGACAGACTCGACGGAACTCGGCGACTTGGGCAGCTGCGTCGACGCCGATGTACACGTCCTTGGTGCGGTTCAGGCGCTCCAGCAAGGTGCAAAGTGGAGCAACGGCGGCGACACGCAGATCCTTCAGGTCGAGCGTGGCCAAGGTGTGTGGGAAGGCGAGCAGGACGGACTCGACGCTCGGGATGCGAAGCCCACGACCGCGGAACGGATGTGTGCTGCCGTCCGTCGTGAACTGGTATCCGGCGTCGAACGTCGACAGCTGCGCGTACGTCTTGGTCTCCACCGCACCGTGCCCGTCGGTGGTTCGGTCCAAGGTGCCGTCGTGGAACGCGATCGGGATGTCGTCGGCGCTGAGCAGAACGTCCATGTCGACGACGTCGCCGCCTGCTGGGATGCTGTGCTGGTAGGCGTAGAGCGTGTCCTCCGGGTAGAGGCCATCGCCGCCGCCATGGGGGATCACCAGCGGACGTCCGATCCGGAACGGGTTCGGGTCCGGGCGAGCGATCAGTCGAGCCGCGGTCAAGCCGCCCGCAGTGGCGCAGCCGGCAAGGACTGCCGAGCCGATCGCGAGGACGGCGCAAGCCGTCCACCGGCATCGCGCTGTCTCCATGAACGAAAGGTATCGGTGAACACGACAGTGTTGCGGTCGCGCTGCGGCCGTGCCGTCGCCGGCTGCTCCGCAGAAATCTCACGAATGTTGTAACGCCAGGCGATCGCCCGGGGACTGTAGGCCCGTGATCTCACCAGGACGGGCGGCGCGGGTCCGGTTCGGCCTGTCGGTCGCCGCCATCGTCGGTGGTGTCGGCGTGCTCGAGTGGTACGCCTTCACGAGAGGCTTCCGCCTGAACGACCGGCTTCCCGCAGTCAAGCTCGGCGCCGGGCCGTTTGTCGGCACATGGCACTTCCGCCTGACCGCGCTGATCATCCCCGCTCTGGCGATCGCGATCGCGGGCGTCTGGTTCCTGCCCGTCATCGTCGAACGGTGGCGCGCCCGGCACGCGATCGTCCTCGTCTCCGCGATGGCCGCCGGGTTCGCTCTGGTCCTCGCCGCTTCGGACGGATGGTCAGCGGTCATCGCTCCGGTGACAGACACGACCGAGTACTGGGCCGGCATCGCCAAGGCACGACCCGCTGGGGACTACCTCACCACGTTCCTGGCCCGTCAGGGTGGCTACAGCGTGCACGTCCGCGGTCATCCGCCGGGCTTCACGTTGTTGCTGCTCCTGCTGCGATGGGCGGATCTGGGGAGCGCGTGGGCGGCGGCGGCACTGTCGTTCATCGGTGTGGCCATGGCAGTCGCAGCAGTCGGCTTCACGGTGTGGCGGATCGGTGGTCCGGAGGTGTTCCGGCGAACACTTCCGTTCCTTGCGTTCGCGCCCTACGCCGTGTGGCAGGGCACGTCGGCCGACGCGTTCTTCAGTGGCGTGATCGCCACCGGGATCGCGATGCTCGTCGTGGCGATGACCACGACGCAGCGAAGCGTGGAGGTCGCCAGCGCGGTCGGTGGCGGCCTGGTCCTCGGTGCGGCCTGCTTCTTGACGTTCGGTGTCCCGACCCTGGCCCCGCTCGTGTTCGCGATCGCCTGGCGGACGCGCCGGATCCGCTGGATCGTTCCCGCTGTCGTCGGAGCCGGAGCCGTCGTCGTCGCGTTCGCGTTGCACCACTACTGGTGGTTCACCGGTCTGCAGCACACCCGGATGTTCTATGCCGCGGGCACGGCGAAGTTCCGGCCGGCGTTCTACTTCTTCTTCGCCAACCTCGCCGTCCTCGCGATCGCGTTGGGGCCGGCTGCGATCGCCGGGTTGAGTCGGCTCCGGCGGAACCCGTTGGCGGTGATCGTCGTCGGCGCGCTGGCCTGTGTTCTCTGCGCGGATGCGTCCGGGCTGTCGAAGGCGGAGACGGAGCGGATCTGGCTCATCTACATGCCGTGGATCGTCGTCGCCGCTGGCGCGCTCGCGACGACGGTGCGGCGGCAACGTGTGTGGTTGGGCGCGCAAGCAGCCGGAGCCGTGCTCGTCCAAGTGATGCTGGTGTCCAAATGGTGACCGCTCCCGACAGGGTCCTGGTGACCGGCGGAGCCGGCTTCATCGGGTCGTGCATCGTCGATCAGTTGGTCGCTCGTTCGGTCGACGTCGTCGTGCTCGACAACCTCTCGCCGGCCGCGCACGCGTGCCGACCCGACTACCTCAGTCCGTCGGCTCGGTACGTGTGGGGTGACGTGCGTGACGCAGCGACGTGGACCGAAGCGCTGGATGGCGTCACCGCCGTGTGCCACCAGGCCGGCAAGGTCGGGCTCGGTGTCGACTTCGGCGACGCCGGCGCCTACGTGGAGGACAACGATGTCGGCTGGGTCGTCGGGCTCGGAGCACTCCACCGTCGTCACTTCACGGGTCGCATCGTGCTCGCGTCGTCGATGGTGGTCTACGGCGAGGGCCGGTACACCTGCCGTGCACACGGCGTCGTCCGCCCCGCTGCCCGCCAGACTGCCGACCTCGATGCCGGCCGGTTCGAACCACGGTGCCCGACCTGTGCCGGTGAGCTGGAGCCCGAACCGATCCCGGAGGATGCCCCGCTGGAGCCGCGCAACGTCTACGCCGCGACGAAGCTGCATCAGGAGCACCTGACTGCGGCCTTCGCCCGCGAGCACGACGTGGATGCGTGTTGGCTGCGCTACCACAACGTGTATGGACCGCGGATGCCGCGCAACACCCCCTACGCA
>JAOBWQ010000057.1 GCA_025463425.1 Ilumatobacteraceae bacterium
CCGAAGACCATGGAGCAGACCCGCAGCTTCATGGACCAGCACAAGAGCGAGCTGCACAAGAGCAACTGGCGGATGGGCAAGGTGATGATCGACAGCGGCGTCAAGGTCTTCCAGATCGAGACGACGATGAACACCGACACGTTCCCCAAGCCGTTCGGTTTCTTGTCCAAGCGCGAGTGGGAGTGGAACGCACGCGACCGGGCCAGCTTCGTGGTGTCGTCGAACGCGCTGAAGCGCACGCCGACGCGCATGGCGCGCAACATCTTCCACAGCATCGAGGCGCCGCACCAGATGACCAGCGTGCAGGCCGGCGATGTCGAGGCCGTGCACAAGGTCACCACCGAGCACGTGTGGAAGCAGCAGCTCGTCGAGGTGCAGGGTCAGACGGACATCTTGACGATGGGCATCCCGTTCATCTGCCCGTACAACGTCAACTCGATCATGAACCCGATCCTGGTGATGTGCATGGGCCTCGGCTACCTGTTCAACATGTACCGCGGCAAGCCACTCGTGAAAGAGCGTGGCGTCGTGATCATGACCCACCCGACACCGTGGGACTTCCATCCGGTGCACCATCCGAGCTACATCGACTTCTTCGAGCAGGTCCTGTCGGAGACCACCGACCCGCACGTGATGAGCGAGAAGTACGAGAAGCGCTTCGCCGAGGACGAGTGGTACAAGCACCTCTACCGCACCAGCTACGCCTACCACGGCGTGCACCCGTTCTACATGTGGTACTGGGGCGCGCACGGCATGCAGCACTGCAGCCGGGTGATCATCGTCGGCGGCGACGTGAAGGCCGTCCGCCGCCTGGGCTTCACACCGGCCTCGACGATGGACGACGCGTTCGAGATCGCCTCCGACGTCGTCGGCCGCACCCCGACGATCACCCACCTCCACACGCCGCCGGTCCTGGTGGCCGACGTCAAGTGACGGGCTGACGATCGTGGCATCGCTCATCGGCAAGCGCGACGACAAGATCCGCAACGTCACCAACCTGAAGCGCGCTGCGCGTGCCGCCGGCTCGGTCGAATCGGTGCTCGCCAAGGCCGTCAAACCTTTGTCCACCAAGGGTTTCCCGTATCGCAAGCCGAACGTGCCGCGCGGCGTCGTGGTGCCGCGCGAGCCGTCCAAGCTGGGCGCCGACTTCGAGACCACCTGGGCGCGCAAGTACCCCGCGCGCATCGGCCGCGTGCTGTGGACCGAAGGTCCGATGCGACTGTTCATCAAGGGCGTCGCCTCGCCGGAGATCCACGGCGCAGACCGGCTCGAAGACCTTCGGACCCGCAAGAACCCGCCGCCACTGATCTTCACCCCGAACCACCACAGCCACCTCGACACACCGCTGTCGATCTACTGCATCCCCGAGCCGTGGCGGCACAAGCTGATGGTGGCCGCGGCAGCCGACTACTTCTTCACCTCCAAGGTGCGCGGCAGCGCGTCGGCGCTCGCGCTGAACGCACTCCCCCTCGACCGCGAATCGACCGGCCGCAAGTCCGCCGACCAGATCCGCGACCTGATGGCCGACGGCTGGAGCCTGCTGATCTACCCCGAGGGTGGACGGTCACCCGACGGCTGGGGGCAGGACTTCAAGGGTGGCCCGGCCTACCTCTCGGCGCGCACCGGCGCGCCGGTCGTGCCGATGTTCATCGACGGCACCGGCCCGATCTTCGGCAAGGGCATGAAGCGTCCCAAGCCAGGTCGCACCAAGGTGGTCTTCGGGCAGCCGTTGATGCCGCTCGAGAACGAGAACACGCGCCGCTTCAACGCCCGCATCGAGGCCGCCGTCACGCTCCTCGGTGACGAGAGCCTGACCGACTACTGGACCTCGCGCCGCAATCGGGCCGAGGGCAAGAACCCGAAGCTGACCGGCCCCGAGTACAACGGCTGGCGTCGCCAGTGGGCGCTCACCGAGCAGCGCCAGCTCGGCGACATGGGCATCCGTCGCCGCCAGAAGCGCCGTTGGCCCGACCTCGGCTGACGCATGGCTCTCGTCCACCGACCGGAGGCCTTGCACTGAAACGGGGGCGATGTGTGACGACCTGCAACTGCGGCGGCCAGCCACGCTCTACCTGAGGCTTGCGCGCCACCCGGTCGCGTCACAGACCCTCCAGTGCACCGGCCACCTCCGCCTCGGAGGGTTTCCCGTGCACCCGGGTGCAGGGGAAACCCTCCGGCCGGGAAACCCTCCGAAGTTGGGCGAACAGTGGCGGGAAGACGTCGCAGACGGAGGCGGCCGCCGCAGCCGCAAGCGCCGCAGCATCGCCCCCGTTTCGGTGCCGGGTTCCAGCGGCCGAAGGCGCCGCGCTGCGCTCAGCCGGTCTTGGCGGGGAGCTTGATCGTCTGTCCGGGGATGATCACGTGGGCCGCGCCGTCTGCCCAGCCGTTAGCGGCGACGATGCCGTCGATCGTCGCGCCGGTCTTCTTCGCGATGCCGCCGAGGTAGTCGCCGGCGACCACCTTGTAGGTGCCGCCCGTGGCCACGTCGAACGTCGTGGTGGTGGCAACAGCGGTCGCCACCGTCGTGACGATCGGCGCGCTGGTGGCGGCCGTCGCCGAGTTGTAGGCGCAGCCGTTGGGCGGGATCTTGATCGACACTCCCGGCACGAGCGCGTGGGTGTTGATGTCGTCCGTCCAGCCGTTGTAGTTGGCAATGTCCTGGGCCTTCACGCAATACGACTTGGCGATGCCGTAGAGGTAGTCGCCGCTCTTGAGCGTGTACGACTGCTCGTTGGTGACGACAGCGCCGGGATCACCGGGCAGCGTGGCCGGAGGGATCGTGCTGGTCGCCGGCACCAGCGTCTGGTACGAGGGCGGTCCGAGGAGGATGGTGGTGGCCGGCGGAGCACCCGTGCCTGCCGAACTTCCGCAGGCGGCGAACCCGAACAGCGACACCGCGCCCAGACCGAACGCAACGACGCGAGACCTCATGCGCCAGAGCATACGCTCGGGGTCCGCTGATCTTCCGTCATCGCTCAGGCGAGCGGTCGGGTGGTGGGCAGCACCGGCGAGGGCAGGTCAGAGTCGCCCATGAGGTACCTGTCCGCGCCCGCTGCGCAGGAGCGACCTTCGGCGATCGCCCACACGATCAGGCTCTGGCCGCGGCCCATGTCGCCGGCGACGAACACGCCGGGAACGCTGGACATGAAGTTGTCGTCGCGGCGCACGTTGCCGCGCTCATCCAGTGCAACGCCCAGCTCGCCGAGCCAGGTGCCCTTCTCCGGTCCGAGGAAGCCCATCGCGAGGAACACCAGGTCCGCCGGCAGCTCGCGGTCCGATCCCTCGATCTTGGTGAACTTGCCGTCGATCATCTCGACCTCGTGCAGCAGCAGGGCCTTGACGTTGCCCATGCCGTCATCGATGAACCGCTCGGTGTTCACGCTGTACACGCGCTCGCCGCCCTCTTCGTGGGCCGACGACGTGCGCAGGATCAGGCTCCACTGCGGCCACGGGTTGTTCGATGCTCGCGCCTGCGGCGGCTCGGGCAGGATCTCCAGCTGCGTCACCGACGCCGCGCCCTGGCGGTGCGAGGTGCCGAGGCAGTCGGCACCCGTGTCGCCGCCGCCGATGATCACGACGTGCTTGCCGTTGGCATCGATCGGCGTCGACGTGGCGTCGCCCTCCTGCACCCGGTTGGCGAGTGGCAAGAACTCCATCGCCTGGTGGATGCCGCGCAGCTCGCGGCCGGGGATCGGGAGGTCGCGCCAGGCCGTCGCCCCACAGGCCAGGACGATCGCGTCGTTCGTCGCCAGGAGGATGTCGATGTCGATGCCGTTGCCGACGGCAGCGTTGGTGCGGAACTCGGTGCCCTCCGCCTCCATCTGCGCGATGCGACGATCGAGGTGGCGCTTCTCCATCTTGAACTCGGGGATGCCGTAGCGCAGCAGGCCACCGATGCGGTCCGCGCGCTCGAGGACGAGCACGTCGTGCCCGGCGCGCGTCAACTGCTGCGCCGAGGCGAGACCGGCGGGGCCCGAGCCGATGACCACCACTCGCTTGCCGGTCTTGGTCGACGGAGTCTGCGGGACGACCCAGCCTTCGTCCCAGGCGCGGTTGATGATGTCGACCTCGACCTGCTTGATCGTCACCGCATCGGAGTTGATGCCGAGCACGCACGCTGATTCACAGGGAGCCGGGCACAGCCGCCCGGTGAACTCGGGGAAGTTGTTCGTCGCGTGGAGGCGATCGATGGCGTCGCGCCAGTGATCCCGATAGACGAGGTCGTTCCAGTCCGGGATCAGGTTGCC
>JAOBWQ010000083.1 GCA_025463425.1 Ilumatobacteraceae bacterium
CACGGCACTGCAGCTCGCCGCTGGTGTCGCCGTCCCAGGGGACGCTCGTCGTGGTGTCCGGCTCGACGACCCGGCAGTCGACACCGAAGGCGATGACGCCCACCGAGTTGCGCAGCTCGGCCTGCTCTTCGATCGACAGCTCACGCTCAGCCGCGGTGAGCTGGCCGACCGACGCGACCGGGCTGGTCTCGGTCATGCCCCAGGCCTGCAGGATCGGCAACCCGGTGGCCTCGCGGTAGGCCTCGCTCAGCGCCTTCGGCACCGCTGAACCACCGCACGGGATGACGCGCAGGTGGCTCGTGTCGCGCCCTTTCAGCTCGGGCAGGACCGCCATCCAGATCGTCGGCACGCCGGCCGCGACGGTGACCTTCTGCTCGACGATGAGGTCGGCGATGGCCTTGCCGGAGAGATCAGCGCCAGGCATCACGAGGTCGGCGCCGGTGGCGACGGCGACGTGAGCGAGGCCCCAGGAGTTGGCATGGAACATCGGCACGACCGGCAGGATCACGTCGCTCTCGCAGGCGCCGATCGAATCCGCGGTCATGATGCCGAAGGTGTGCATGAACGTGCTGCGGTGCGAGTAGACGACGCCCTTCGGGTTGCCCGTCGTGCCGCTCGTGTAGCACATGCTCGCGGCCGTGTTCTCGGGGACGGGCGTCCACTCGACGGGTTCGGCCGCGGCGAGCAGCTCCTCGTAGTGGTGCAGCTCGATGCCGGCGAGATCAGTTGGCACATCGCCCTTGCCGTCGTCCATCAGCACGAGGTGCTTCACGGTCGTGAACGTCTTCAGCAGTGGCTGCAGCAACGCGATCAAGCTGCGGTCGACGAAGATCACCTGGTCCTCGGCATGGTTGACGATGTACGTCAGCTGCTCCGGAAACAGGCGGATGTTGAGCGTGTGCAGGACGCGCCCGCTGCACGGGGCGGCGAAGTACAGCTCCAGGTGGCGGGCCGTGTTCCACGCGAACGTCGCGACGCGACCGTCGGCGGTGATGCCGAGCTGATCGAGCACGCCACCGAGGCGTCGGGTGCGCTGAGCCCACGTCGCGTACGTGGTGTGCTCGAGTCCCGTTGCCGTGGACGTGGTGATCGTCTTCGCGCCGTGGTACTTCTCGGCGCGCTCGAACAGATGGATGATCGACAACGGCGTGTCCTGCATCAGACCCTGCATGGTCCGTCCCCCTCGACTCGACCGGACCGAAGCCCGGCGCCAACGGCCCGTAGGTTACTGTCGACGGATGGCGGACGATGCCCAGCGCGATCCTCTCGATGCGCCTGCAGCCGATCCGACCGTCGATCCCCTGGCCGACCCGTTCGCCTCGGCTCCACACGGCGCTCCCATCGTTCCCGCCCGCCGCGACCTTCGCCTCGCCGGCCTCGTTGCCGCGTTTGCGACACTGGTCGCCTGCAGCCAGGTCGGGGCGATCATCTTCCCGACACTTCTCAAGCGCAGCCCCACGCTGCTGCTCGCGCTCACGTCGCGGATGCGGTTCCTGCTGCTCACCGTGCCCGACGGGATCAACCCGTTCGGATATGCGATCGTCGGCTTCGTCCGACTCTCGGTCGCGGCGTGGGTCTGCTACGCGCTCGGCTACTACTACGGCGACCGCGGCGTCGGTTGGCTGGAGCGTCAGGTGCAGGGCGACACCCCGGCAACGTTCCGCTGGCTGCAGAAGGGTGCCGATCGCGCCGGCCCGCTGGTGACGTTCCTCATGCCCGGCAGCAACATCGCGTGCGTGCTCGTCGGTCAGCGCAAGATGCCCAAGCAGCGGTTCGCGCTGTGGGTCTCGGCCGGCATCGTCTTCCGTCTGATCTGGCTGTGGATCGCCGGCAAGATCTTCGAGACCCAGCTGAAGTCCGTGCTGCGGTTCATCGACAAGTACCAATGGTGGTTGGTCGTCGCGTTCTTCTTGATCACGATCGTGCAGGGCGCGTACAAGGCGTCGAAGAACCTGCCTCCTCCGCGCGTCCCGGAGTCGTAGACCGCCGATTCGGTGCTAGACAGCACTCATGGCTGAAGTGACCCTGGGGGGCAACCCCGTCCACACCGTCGGAGAGCTGCCCGAGATCGGCACCAAGGCTCCTGATTTCTCGCTCACGGGCGCCGACCTCGGCGAGATCACCCGCGACTCGTTCACCGGGCAGCGGCTCGTGCTGAACATCTTCCCGTCGGTGGACACACCGACGTGCGCGCAGAGCGTGCGCCACTTCAACGAGTCGGCTTCCAGCCTCGACAACACCGTCGTGCTGTGCGTCAGTGCCGACCTGCCGTTCGCGCAGGGCCGGTTCTGTGGCTCCGAGGGCCTGACCAACGTCAAGACCGGCTCGTCGTTCCGCAGCAACTTCGGGCAGGCCTACGGCATCACCCTCGCCGACAGCAAGCTGAGCGGTCTGCTCGGGCGTGCCGTCATCGTTCTCGACGAGACCGGCACCGTCGTGCACACCGAGCTCGTCCCCGAGATCGCCCACGAGCCGAACTACGACACGGCACTCAGCGCGCTCGCCTGAACCGCGGCGGCGTCGGTTCGGCGCTGCTCAGCTCGTTCAGCCGGTCCAGATCCCGAACAGGTCGACGACGAGCTCGGTGGCGCTCGAGCTGTACACGCACGAGTACCCACGAGAGTTGGTCAGCAACGCTGAGTTGGCGCTGGCCACCCGGGCGACGTAGTTGACGTTCGACGTCCCCGGCCACGGATCCGTCATGCACGGGTACCCGGTGAGGTAGCCGGACGACTGGGCATCGGTGGCGGTGAGGTTCACCTGCGCGGCGACGACCGAGCCCATCGGCAGGGTGTAGGCCAGGTTGCCCTGGAACCGCGGCTTGTTCTGCGCACGCGTGTCGAGCAGTCGTTGTGGGGCCAACGCCGAGTAGCGCGCGGTGGCGCCGGGTCGATACTCGGCGAGGAGGTCGACGACGAGGTCGGTCTCCTGCGAGCTGTACAGGCACACCGTGCCCCCCGCACCGACGCGCACGTTGACGAGGTTCGGCTGGGTCACTCCCGGTTCGGGGTTGAGGTTGGAGACGTTCGGTCGGTCGGATCCGCACGGCCACGCCGTCACGAACCCGGCGACGCTCGGATCCACCGCGGTCACGTTCAGCGACACCGCCGTGGTGGCCGAGCCCGCCGCGACGACGGGCACCTGGATCTGCTGGCCAGGACTCAACCTCACGCTGCCGCCGAGGCCCAGCCGGGTGTCGACCAACCGGCGAGCGGCAACGGGCTGGAGGCCGACCGATGAGGACGTGGTCAACCACCCGTTGAGGTCGATGACGAGGTCGACGTCCGTCGAGGAGCGGACGCAGATCCGTCCGTCACCGACCGGCACGATCACCGCGTTCGTCCGGGCCGCGCCGACGACCTGGTTCA
Source organism: Ilumatobacteraceae bacterium (assembly GCA_025463425.1). Taxonomy (GTDB): domain Bacteria; phylum Actinomycetota; class Acidimicrobiia; order Acidimicrobiales; family Ilumatobacteraceae; genus WLMZ01. The sequence goes on from JAOBWQ010000083.1 coordinate 3,369, forward strand.
CGTTCGATGTCGGCGGCTCTGCGGACGCGCAGGGATAGGCGCGCACGTAGCCGTTCAACGGCGAACCGAACGCCGTGACGTTCAACGCCACTGCGGCTGCGCCGGCGGGCATCCCGCCGGGGATCAGCCCGGCCGAGCGAAGGTCGAGTTGGGCTTCGACCCCAGCACTGAGCCGGCCGAAGGCTTGCCCGTTCGTGCGGGTGTCGACGAGGCGAACCGGATCGACCGCCAGGAAGCCGGCCGTGCCGGCGGTGGTCGGGAATGCAGGAGCCGCGGCCGCCGAGCCCGACGCGTGCGCCGGCACGGGCACCGTGTAGAAGGTCGGCCGATACAGCGCGCCATTGGCGAGCCACAACGCGAACTCGCCGCCGTTGGAGAGCGCGATGGTCATCTTGCCGGTGGAGTCGAGCCAGGGCAGCAACGTTGCCGCGTAGTTGCCACAGCCGTTGGAGCACTTGCGATCGCCGACGACGGACAGCGTCTGCGCGGTGGTCCACGGACCCTGCGGATCCTTGGCGACGTCGACCGTGATCGTGCTCCCCCACCAGTCGTCGAGCTTGGTGGCGTTGACCCATTCGTCGCCGAACCACTGCACGCTCATCGGGTTCGCCGCGCCCCGGGTCAGCACCGGCACGGCCGCGTGCGAATCGTCGGCCCAACCCGAACCGTTCCAGTACTCGGGGTTGGCGTCGAAGTGACCGAGCGGCACACGCGCCACGTAGGTACTCGGCATGCACGTCGAGTCGAACTCACCAGGGCCGTCGACATCGTTGGCGAACTGCCGGTAGCAGTGGCCGTAGAGGTAGCTGTACTGGTCGTTGGAGGCGACCGACCAGCCATAGAGGATCCTGCTGGAGCCTGAGTCCGGTGCCGGCGCGAACGAGATCTGCTGGAGGGTGGTCGGATCGACGATGGCCAGCCAGGTCCGCACCGGCAGTGCGCCCGCGTTCGCTCCGCTGCCGGCCGGGTTGGACATCTCGGCCATGTAGACCCAGAGGTTCCCGTCGGCACCGATCTCGCCGTCGAGCGGCCAGAACCAGCGCCGGCTGTCGATCGTCTCGACGTCGCCGATGAAGTCGCGGCCCTGCGAGCCGAGGATCGTGAAGCAGCCGCCCGATTCGATCAACCCGGCGTTGTGCGCCGCGTTGTTGAGCGGCTGGTTGAGGTTGTTGTCGTTGCTGAAGTACAGGTCTTGGAACAACCACAGGATCCGTCCGTCCGGCAGCGGGTAGGCGTGCTGGTAGTCACCGCCGCCGAAGCCCTCACCCGTTGCTGTCGCCCCCAGTCCGGGGCCGGCGAACACCGAGTTGAGCTGGGCACCGTCGAGCCGCGTACCCGATCCACATGCGGCCTGGGCCGGCACAACGGGCGCGATGACGCCCACGATGATCGACGTCATCAGGGCCGCTGCCGCGACCGCGAGGCGCGTGATCGACCGAGTCACAGATCCATGTATGCGTCGAGGCCGACCGTGAGCCCGGGCACCGAGCCGACCTTCTTGACGGCGAGGAGGATGCCGGGCATGTAGCTCGAGTTGTCGTAGCTGTCCTGGCGGATCGTGAGGCTCTGCCCGACGGTGCCGAGGATGACCTCCTGATGGGCCTGGATGCCCCGCAGGCGGACGGAGTGGATGTGGATCCCCGCCGGGCCGACTCCCCCGCGAGCGCCGGCGAAGACCTCGTGCTTGGTCGGATCGGCGGCCCATTCGGGCGAGGCCGCGGCCATCCGCTTCGCTGTCTGCACGGCCGTTCCGGATGGCGCGTCGGCCTTGCCGTCGTGGTGCAGCTCGATGATCTCCGCTGTCTCGAAGTAGGGCGCGGCCAACTCGGCGAACCGCATCATCAACACCGCGCTGATCGCGAAGTTCGACGCGACGAAGACGTTGCTGGCGGTGAACGCCGACCGGAACGCAAGGAGATCACCCTCGCTGAGCCCGGTGGTGCCGAC
>JAOBWQ010000087.1 GCA_025463425.1 Ilumatobacteraceae bacterium
GGGTGTCACCGATCTGGGGCCGACGCACGAGCGCGGCCTCGGCGGCCTCACCCGTGGCCCGACCCTCGGAGAGCCGCTCCGGCAGTTCCGGCTGGCCCAGGGTCCTCGGCGTGCGCGTCTTCGGCGCAGCCTGGCCCGGTTCCTTCGGCGCGACGGCCTTGGCAGGGCGCAGCGTGGGCGGAGGCGTTGCCGGACGGAGTGCCTTCGGCGCAGCCGCCTTGGCCGCAGCCCTCACCGGCCTCGGCGCGCCGTCCTCGGTGGCGTCCTCGGACTCGTCAGCAGCGTCGAGATCGTCGTCATCGACATCGTCGTCGTCGCCGTCAGGGTCTCCTGCCGGGCGAGTGCGCCCGCGGCCCCCACGTGAACCCCGGCGGCGCTTGCGCACCGGGCGGACGCCGGGCTCGCCGTCGAGCGCATCACCATCGCCGCTGCTTGCGCCGTCGTCCCCGCTGCCGTCACCGGCCCCGATGCCGGATTCGGCGCGGTCGCCGTTGGTGCTCGAGGCGGCAGCCTCGTGCGGAGCGAGATCGGCCTCATCGGCGGTCGGGCGCGACGGAACCTCGACGCCGTCACTCTTGCTTTCGTCCATCGACGGATTCCCTTCTTGTGCGTCCACGGACTGGGTGGACGTCTGCGCTACGGCTGCCAAGGCTCGGTCGGGACCGGCACGGCGCCATCGCGCAACGAGTGCATGCTGAACACGAAGTGTCTGGTAGATGTTACGAGCAAAGCGTGGTCAAGAGGTCGACCCTGCCGTCGCCGGCGCTGAGAGCGGCCTATTGACCGCTCAGCGCATTCGGCGCATGTGCACGCTCTGCACCAGACCGAACATCACGAAGTAGGTCACGATGCCGGACCCGCCGTAGGAGATGAACGGCAGCGGCAGTCCGGTGATCGGCATCAGACCGAGGGTCATCGCGATGTTCTGGAAGACCTGCCAGAGCAGCATCGTGAACACGCCGGCGCAGATGTAGGTGCCGAGGAGGTCGCGCGACAGGTGGGCGATCCGCCAGATCCGGAACAGGGCCAGGCCGAACAGGCCGATGATCACGGCGCAGCCGAGCAGGCCGAACTGCTCGCCGATCGCGCTGAACGGGAAGTCCGCCCATTGCACCGGGATGTCCCCCTTGGTGTTCGTGATCGGACCGTTCAACCAACCCTTGCCGGTGAGGCCACCGGTGGCTGTCGCGCGGAGCGCGTTCTTGCCCTGGAAGATGAACGAGCGGAGTCGATCGCTCTGCGAGTTCGGGTTGAGCCAGGCTTCGATGCGGATCGTCTGGTACGAGTTGACCAAGCCGGTCACCACGGCGGCGCCGACGGTGCTGAGTGCCAGGAGTGTGATCATCGCGATGTACTTCGCCTTCGCGCCGGCCACGAGGAGCAGGCCCATCAGCAGGGCGACGAGCACCGACGACGAACCGAGGTCGGGCTGCAGGATGATCAGCACCGTCGGGATGCCGCCCAGCCACAGCGCGCCGACGAACCGTTCGTACGTGACCGAGTCAGAGTTCTCCTCACTCAAGAACGCGGCGAGCGCGAACATCACCGTGACCTTGGCGAACTCCGCAGGCTGCAGCTTGATCGGGCCGACGTCGAAGCTCAGCTGGGCACCGTTGCTGACCTTGGCGAGCAGGAAGATCATCACGAGCAGGACGATGGTCAGCCCGTAGAAGAACCGAGCACGTTCGCGCAGCCATGCGTAGTCGAGCGCCATCACGGCCAACATCGCGACGACGGCGCCGATGACGAAGATCACCTGGCGGGTGGCGAAGATGTAGCCGTACGGCAGCGCGTTCGAGCCGGGCGTCTTCGTGCGCGATGCCGAGTAGACGGTGAGGCAGCCGCACACGACGAGCGCCGCCTGCACCAGCAGCAGCACCCAGTCGACGTTGCGGCTCGGATCGCCAGGGCTGGAGCGAACGTTGCCGAGACCCGAATCGGGGCGACGGTTGAGGACCGAGAACGCCATCAGTCGCGCACTGCTGCGCCGGTGGGTATCGCCAAGCAGGCCGGGTCGGCGAGTTGGTTGGACGGAGCGGCCACGACCGCGTTCTGATCGAGTGGATCGGACAACTTGACGTCGTCGACGGTCACGTTGTTGCCGAGCGCGGCAAACATGCACTTGACCACCGGTGCCGACGCCTTGGCCCCGTAGCCGGCCTTCTCGAGGTAGGCCACGACGGTGTACGGGGTGGAGTCCTGCTGGCCGCCGACCTCGGGGTGGAACGCGGCGAACACCGAGGAGTCGAACCACGGCTTGCTTGCCGAGCCCTGTGCCGTGCCGGTCTTGCCGGCGAGGGAGATCGTGGCCTGCTGGGCGTAGGTCTTGAAGACGCTCTCCCCCGTGGTCGCGTGGTAGAAGCCGTTGGAGCTGGTGACGCCTCGCCCGTAGATGACGCGCTGCAGGCCCTCGATGATGGGCAGGACGACGCTGTCGGGGAAGTCGAGCTGGTGGACGACCTCGGCCTTCTCGAACGACTGGATCAACTTCGCCTTGCCGAGATCCGCATAGCCGGCCGTCTCTCCGTCGGGTACGCCGCCCTGGTAGATCGCAGCGACGATGTGCGGCCGGAACAGGAAGCCGCCGTTGGCCAGCGTGGAGTAGGCGTTGGCGAGCTGCAGCGGCGACGACGCGAGCAGGCCCTGACCGATGGCCAGCTGCACGTTGTCGCCCTCGAGCAACCGCGGCGACTCGCTCTTCAGCAGCACGCCCTTCTTGATCAGCTCGGCCTTCAGCTCGGCGGTCGGGATGCGGCCGGTGAACTCGAACGGCAGATCGATGCCCGACTTCGCGCCGAAGCCGAACTGGCGCAACTCGTTGCCCAGCAGGCCGTGGTCCTTCAGGTAGGTGAGCTCGCCGATGTGGTAGAAGAACGCGTCACTGGACACGGCCAGCGCGTCGGACACCGTGACCGGGCCGTACACGGCGGGCTTGCCCGTGCCGGCGCTCAACGCGTTGAAGTACTCGCAGCGCACGCCCGTGTCGCAGATCGACTTGTCGATGTTGAGCTTGAAGCTGCCTGTGTCGTCGAAGATCTCGTCGGGCTTGATCACGCCGGACATCATCCCGGAGTAGGCGACGAACGGTTTGAACGTCGAGCCGAGGTTGTACTGACCTTGGATCGCACGGTTGACGAGGATCGATTTGTCGGCTCGGTTCGGGTCGTTCTTGTCCGGCACCGGGAACAGCTGTTTGAACTTCGCTCCGCTGAGGCCGACGGTGAACCAGCGATTGTCGAAGGTGGGGTAGCTGGCCATCGCCACGATCTGTCCGTTGGCGTAGTTCTCGACCACGATCGACCCGGCGGGCGCGGGGAACGGGAGGTACTGATCGCCGTTCTCGTCGTATCGCCATGGCTCCGGCTCGATGAACTTCGGTTTGCCGTCCTTGTCCTTCGGGTTCTTCGCCATCTCGGCGTAGTTGGTGTCCTGACGTCTGGATCTCAGCTCGGTCTCCAGCACCCGCTCCGCGTACTGTTGCACCTTCAGGTCGATCGTCAGGCGCACGTCCTTACCGGGCACGGGTTCGATCCGGCTGACCTCTCTCACCACCCGGTTCGCGCTGTCGACCTGGTAGGTGACCAGCCCGGACTTGCCGTGCAGGACCTGCTCCATGCTCAGCTCCACGCCGAACTGGCCGACGGTCTCGTTGTTGAGGTAGCCGAGATCGCTGTAGGTCTGCTCCTGGCTGGCGAGGATCAGGCCCATGTAGCCGATGACGTGGCTGGCCAGTGGCGCGTACGGGTACACCCGCACCCAGTCCTCCTCGCCGCGCACACCGGGGAAGTCCTCACTTCGGCTCTCCAGCTCGACCACGGTGGTCTCGGCAACGTCCTCCGCGACCGGCAGCGGCAAGAAGTTGCTGTAGTGGTTGTCGTCGTACCGCTTCTCCATGTCCTCGACGGTCACGTTCAAGATGCCGGACAGCCGGGTGAACAGCTCCTTGCGGTTGACGTCGCGGCGGATGACGGATCGGTCGACGGTGACCGTCAGGATCCGCCGGTTGTCGGCCAGGATGCGGCCCCACACATCGATGATCCGTCCACGCTCGGGCAGCAGCTGCTGGGTGCGCGTCTGGCCGTTGTTGACCTTGGCCTGGAGCGACTGTCGTTCCACCGTCTGCAGGAACCAGAGACGGGTGCCGACAGCTCC
>JAOBWQ010000101.1 GCA_025463425.1 Ilumatobacteraceae bacterium
CCCCCGTCGCCTCGGCGAGGTTGCCCAGGTTGGCCCCGGCACAGAACGCCGGCGCGGCGCCGGTGACCACGATCGCCCCGATGCCGTCATCAGCCTCGATCGTGTCCATCGCGGCAACGATCTCGGCGACCATCGGCGCGGTGAGCGTGTTCCGTTCCGCTGGGTTGTTCAAAGTGATCGTGGCGACGCGATCCGCCGTGGTGAGTTCGACAAGGCTCATCCTCGGATTGTCGCATGTGCCAGGGTGGATCCGTGAATGCCGACGCAGTACCGAACCTGGCCCGACCAGCGGCCACCGTGATCATCACCCGCCCTCGGCCGGATGATCCCGAGGCAGGGCTCGAGGTCCTCCTGCTGAAGCGCAGCGACGTCGGCGCCTTCGCCGGGATGTGGGTCTTCCCCGGCGGGCGTGTGGACGACGCGGACGCCGGCGAAGACGAGCTGGCCCGCGCCGTGTCGGCGGCGGTGCGCGAGGCCGCCGAGGAGGTCGGCATCGTGGTCGATCCGACGAGCTTGATCCCGCTCTCGCACTGGACGCCGCCGGCGATGGCACCGAAGCGGTTCACGACGTGGTTCTTCGTCGCACCGTGGGCCGGCGACGAGATCCGCATCGATGCACACGAGATCGTCGACTTCCGCTGGATCGGTGCGGCGGAGGCGTTGGCCGAGGCGCTGCCCCTGGCGCCGCCGACCCACGTCACGCTCGTCACGATCGACCAGGCACGCACCTTCGAAGGCTTGCGCGCGCTCGTCGACCGGCGCGGGGTGGAGCGGTACCTCACCGTGCCGAGCTCGCTCGACGGAGCGCTCGTGCTGCTGTGGGAACCCGACGCCGGCTACGCCTCGGCGGACGCCAGCGTGGCTGGGGCCAGGCACCGGATGACCATCCCGTCGAACTCGATCACCGGCGGAGGCCATCAGACCTTCGAACGGTCGGAAGCGGACTGACCAGACGCCAGTAGTCTGCGCTGCGCATGCTCGACCACGTCTTCACCGATGCCATCGGTGCGCTCCGCGATGCGTTCGAGGGTGCGTTCCTCGAACGGCAGGCGTTCGAGGAGCACTTCCAGATCGATGTGCTGCTCGGCGACATCACGTGGGAGACGAGCTACGGCCTGCCCGGCGAGGGCCAGCCGCCGCGGGTCGTGGCGCACATCACGTTCGATTGGCCGACGTGGAGCCAGACCGCTTACCGCCGGTGGTACGTGGAGGAGATGCTCGAGGAGCAGCCGACGATCGAGATGGAGATCGTCTTCCGGGTCCAGCGACTCGTCGAGCAACCCGATCCCACCCACGTCCAGTCGGTCCTGCCCGACTCGAGCCCCCTGATCGGCAACGAGCGTCTTGAGCGGGCTGGGGCCACGGTCGAGATCGGTTACCTCAACGACACCGACTCGGGTGCGCCATTGCATCCCGACTACGCGATCGAGATCACCTACGAGGGGCTGTACGAGCTGGCCGAAGAGACGCTGGCCGACGGCGCCAGCAAGCTGCTCGACGAGCACTTCGGCACGTTGGGCTCATGGATCGCGACGGCGCTCGTCAAGCTCGGCGACCTCGGTCTGAACTTCCTCCCCGCCGATGACCCCGATGAACAGTGAGAGGCCCGACATGTCAGACCACCCCGTGGTCCTGCTGGAGATCAGCGAACGGATCGCGACGATCACCCTCAACCGGCCCGAGGCCCGCAACGCACTGAGCGGCGAGGTGCTCGCCCTGCTGCCGAGGGTGATGCGCGCCGCCGATGCCGACGACGAGGTCGATGTCATCATCCTCACCGGAGCTGATCCCGCCTTCTGCGCCGGCCTCGACCTGCGCGAGCTCGGTTCGTCCGGGGATGCGCTCGCCACCGGCGGAGCTGCTGACGACGAGCCGACCGATGGTGCCAGGGTCCGCACTCCGTTCCCGAGCCTGACGAAACCGCTCATCGGGGCGATCAACGGTGTCGCGGTGACGGGCGGTTTCGAGCTGGCCCTCAACTGCGACTTCCTCGTGGCCAGCGAGCGGGCGAAGTTCGGCGACACCCACAGCCGGGTCGGCGTCATGCCGGGTTGGGGGCTCACGGTCCTGCTGCCTCAGGCGATCGGCGTCCGACGGGCGCGCGAGATGAGCTTCACCGGCAACTTCATGTCGGCCGATGAGGCACTGCACCAGGGCCTCGTCAACCGTGTGGTCGCCCACGAAGACCTGCTGCCGGTGACCCGGCAGCTCGCGCGCGACATCATCGGCAACGACCAAGCGGGCGTGCGCCAGATCCGGGCCACCTACGCAGCGATCACCCGCGACGAGCCGGGGTGGCGGATCGAGGCATCTGACGGCGCCCAGTGGCGGCGCACGATGTTCAGCCCATCGGCCGTCGCGGCTCGCCGCGACGCGATCATCGACCGGGGACGCGGGCAGTGACCCGCCGGCGGCCGGCCGCCTGCAGGCCGCCGCCGACCACGATCAACAACACCGCCATCGCCACCAGACCCAGCGTCGCCTGCCCGGTCTCGGGCAGGCCTCCCTCGGGAACGGCCGGCATCACGGGCAGCGTTTCTGCCGCCGGTGCGGCCGGTGCGACGGGTCCGGCAGAGTCGACCTGGTAGCAGCGATCGATGCTCAGCTCGACGCGCGTCAACGTGACTGCCGCGCCGCCGGCGTTGGTGGCCGCGATCTCGCCGCCCGGCACCGCCGCGCCGTTGGACACCGAGCTGCCACCGATGCTGATCGACACCGCGCCAGGAGCCGGGTCCACGGTGGACACGTCGAACGCGACCACGGCCAGCTGCACGCCGACTTCGCTCGGCACCACCACGCCTGTCGAGTAGGACTGACCTGGCCCGATCGAGGTCGTGCCCGCCCAGCTGTAGGGAACGTTGGTGCACTGCGTCGCCTCGGCCGGGTGTTGCCCCGCCGCCGCCGCTGGTCCGGCGATGCACGCGAGTGACATCACTGCTCCGATCGCCGCCGCCGAAATCATCTGCCTCATGTCAGCTCCAAAGTGAGTGAACACGAGGGCCGGTTTCGCGCTTGCTCCCCGCTGAGCAGTCGCGACCACCCGTCACTCACCGGATCAGAACATCCCTCAGTTGTGGCGCGAACCCTACCGCCGGACTCACGGAGCGTAAAGCGCCAGGACCAGACCTTGACACAACCTGTCAGAACCGTGCAGAACGGTTGCCGCTCCGGGCGGGCGGGGCGGACGGGCCGATCAGATCGCCGCGCCACGAGTCTTGAGGTCCGCGAAGACCGCCCCACCGACCAGGTAGGCAAGGATCTCCTCGCCCGTCGTGTTGAGGTGGAACCCGTCGGTATCGCTGCGCACCGGCTTGAACTGGCCGTCACGCGGGTCGAGGATCAGTGGCGCGAACCCGCCGTCGATCCCCGTGAACGTGTGCCACGAATCGACGAAGATCACCTTCGGACGCTTGGCGAGCTCGCTCTTGACGACCTCGTTCTGCACGGTCAACGCCTTGGTGAGACTGTCCTTCTCGGCGTTCGGCACCCCGACCCAGACCAACGTGCGCCCATCGGCGGTGAGGAAGTCCATGATGTCGCCGATCCGCTTCGCGTACTCCGCCCGCCACTCCGCGCTGTCGACCGGCTTGCCGACCGCGGCGCCTGCGCCCGGGTCATTGGGGTTGAACGACTGGCCGTCGTTGCCACCGAACACCGCGACCACGATGTCGGGGTTCGCCACCGGAACGGTCTGATGGAGGCGAGCCGGCCAGTCGAAGTAGTCGGGCCGCACGAAGCCCGTCGACGACTTGTAGTCCGTGGTCATCGACACGACGCCGGTGGTGGCCAGCACCTTGCTCAGGAACGGCGACAGCCCACCCGCTTCGGAGTCACCGATCAGCAGCACCCGCGCGGGATCTGCGGCAGTCGGCACGGTGCTCGGGTCCGATGTCGGCGTGATCGTCGTCGACGTGTCGAGCACGGTGGCGCTGGTCGCGGTGGGATTGGTGGGCAGCACGCCGACCGAGCCGGGGTCCACGGCCGCAGTCGTCGACGTCGCGAGCGCGGTCAGTTCGGGGGGACTGGATGCCGTGGAGGTGTCGCTCGAGAGCACGCCCCTGACCACCGTCACCAGGCCACCGACGATGGCGATCGCGACGACCAGGACGACGATCCGACGGATCAGGAACGTGCGCCGGCTCGGACGACGGCGGGCAGGTGGTCCGGGTGGACGGCGAGGTGGGCGTTGCTGGTCCATGAACGTTGTGTTGCATCGTAGGCGTCAGAGGTGTCGCCGGTCGTGACACCAAGGGCTGCAGGCTAAGATCGCCCGAACCGGAATCACCCGGTCACACCGAAATCGTCCACCCGGGCAACTATCCACACATAAGGGGGAGCAATGCGGAAGAGCAACAAGAT
>JAOBWQ010000113.1 GCA_025463425.1 Ilumatobacteraceae bacterium
GGATGCCCTTCGCCCGGTCGATGAGCTTGCGCGACTCCAGCTGCTCACCGAGCGCATCGACCTCGCCGCTGAGCGACTGCAGCTCGCGGAACCTCCCGATCGCGACCTCGATCGCGGGGATCAGATCAGCCTTCTGGTACGGCTTGACGAGGTAGGCCAGCGCGCCCGAGTCGCGGGCTTGCTCGATGATCTCGCGCTGGCTGAACGCGGTCAGGATCAGCACGCCGCAGAGCCGTTCGGCGTTGATCAACGCCGCGGCCTCGAGGCCGTCCATGCCGGGCATCTTGATGTCGAGGATCGCCAGGTCCGGCTTGAGCTCGCGCACCAGATCGACCGCCTTGTCACCACGACCCGTCTCGCCCACGACGTCGTAGCCCTCCTCTTCGAGGGTCTCTTTGAGGTCGAGCCGAATGATGGCTTCATCTTCGGCGATCACGACACGAATGGTCACGAACGGTCCTTTCAAGATCAGGTCGGTGCGGGCCACAGCGCAGCCACATTCAACCATGCCGACGGTGGGCGCGGTTCATCGCCGTTTGCCGGCCATCCGATCAGGGCATCAACCCGCCATGCGGTCGAGCAAGTGATCCTGACGTACTTCCAACTCGGCGATGGACGCCACGACGTGGGCCCGGTGCTTGGCCATCGCGTCGGCGTGGGCCTGGGCGTGGTGGTACTCGTAGGAAGCCCCCGGCGTCTCGGACACCAGCGAACGGATGCCCATGTCGCCGGCCTCGTCACTGAGGTGGGCGAGCTGCTCATCGATCACGCGCAGCTCGTCGCGAAGGCTGCGCAGACGCGCGCTGTCGCGCTTCAGGCGACGTTCGATCAACCACTTTCCCACGACGTCAGTCTAGGAACGGTGACACCGTGCCGCCGGACTCTTGAGCTGGCCATACTGTGAGCGTGCACGACGAGTGGTCGATCAGTGACGGCTACCACGACGTCAGCGGGAACTGGCATCAGACGTCCCAGGCCACGCGTGCAGCGTTGCGCAACGCGATGGGCACGCCCACTCCCGGTCCCCCGCTGTGGTTCGTCGAGAGCGGCACCTCCCATGCGCTGTGGAACCCGTGCAGCATCGTGCTCGAAGACGGCCGCACGATCGAGCCGCAGACCTCGCTGCCGTCCGGGCTGCCGATCGGTTACCACGATCTCGTGCCGTCGGACGGCGGTCCCGTCACACGCCTGATCGTGCACCCCGACCGGTGCCCGGAGATCCCCGACACCTGGGGTGTGGCTGCACAGCTGTACGCGCTCTGGAGCTCGACATCGTGGGGCATCGGCGACCTGGCCGATCTCCAGCAGTTGGCACGCCGGCTCGACGACGCCGGCGGCGGAGCCATCCTCGTCAGTCCGCTGCACCAGCCGGCACCGTCACTGCCGCAGCAGGACAGTCCCTACTACCCGAGCAGCCGCCGCGCGTGGAGCCCGCTGCTCATCGCGCTGGACGAGGCCCCACCGGAAGACCTCCGCTGCGCGCCCGACACGCTCGTCGACCGCGATGCCGCATGGCTCGCCAAGCGCGCCGCGCTGGAGGCGCGGTTCGCAGCCGAAGTGACGGGCCGCGCTCCGTCCGAGCGTCGCCCGCCGACCGCTGTGGCGTGTTGGAACGCGCTGTGCGACGAGTTCGGCCCGTCCTGGCGTGCGTGGCCCGAACCCTGGCGGCGATTCGAGTCGTCGACGGTGACGGCCCGCCTGCAGGCGGACGCCGAGTTCGCCCGGCGGGCGGCCTTTCACGACTGGTGCCAGGACGAGGTCGGGCGTCAGCTCGATGCGATCGGTGAGGTCGGGGTCGGCATCATCGGCGATCTCGCCGTGGGGTTCTCCCCCGACGGCGCTGATGCATGCGAGTTCCAGGACCTGGTGGCTCTCGACGTGCGCATCGGCGCGCCGCCTGACCCGTTCAGCCGCGACGGCCAGGACTGGGGCATCCCTCCGTTCGCACCGTGGCGGTTGCGCAATGCGATGTACACGCCGTTCATCGACACCATCCGAGCGACGCTGCGCGGCGTGCACGGTCTGCGGATCGATCACGTGATGGGCTTGTTCCGCCAGTTCTGGATCCCTGACGGCGCCCGCCCCGCCGACGGCGCGTACGTGGTGTTCCCCAGCGAGGAACTGCTCGCGATCATCTGCATCGAGGCCGCTCGGGCCGGCGCGTTCGTCATCGGCGAGGACCTCGGCACCGTCGAGCCAGGTGTGCGCGAGCGGTTGGCCGCCAGCAACGTCGCGGGGACGCGCGTGTTGTGGTTCGAGGACCAGCCACCACACACCTGGCCCGAGCACGCGCTGGCCACCGTGACCACCCATGACCTGCCGACGGTCACCGGGGTCTTCAACGGCACAGATGGAGACGATCAGCAGCAGCAACGGCTCGCTGCGATCACCGACGCGGCATCGGCACAGGACGTGATCGCGGATGTGCACGCCACGTTGCTGGCCGCGCCTCCCCGGCTGCGGTTGCTCACGATGGACGACGTCTGTGGAGCAGCCGAGCGACCGAACCATCCGGGCACGGTCGACCGGCTCAACTGGCGACGACGACTGCCGCGATCGATCGACGACGTCGAGCTGCCACAGTTCGCCGAAGGCACCACTGACGCCCCCGGCGAGATCAGCTGATGCAGCCCGTCGGTCCGCCGACCGAACCGCCCTACGGACCGCGCTACGGATCTGCCGCCGGCATCCCCGCACCGCCCGACGCGATGTCCGCATCGATGACTCCTGGCCCGACGCGCCCGGCACAGGCCGGCCGCGCTCGTCGGCGGAGGTTGCGACTCGTGTTCGTCGTCCCGGTGGTCGTCGTTGTTGCGGTCATCGCCTACCTCGTCGGCTCGAAGGAGTCGAGCAACGGCCTCGGCTCGCTCCGCGCCGGTGACTGCATCGCCGGACAGGACACGACGTACACCCACATCGACACCGTCGACTGCGACCAGCCCCACACCCAAGAGGTCTACGCCACCGGCTCGACCACGAAGACGATCGCCACCGGCACCGACGCGCTCACCGATCCCGAGATCATCCGGATCTGCCGGCTCGACGTCGACCCGCGCATCATCCGCGTCCTGGGTCACACGAGCGGTGTCGAAGCGGGGTTTCTCGTCGACAGCGACAAGACCGGCACCGTGGTCTGCACGGCGATCTCCACCACGCCGCGCACGGGTTCACTCGTCGCGGAAGCGGACTCCTGACCGTCCGCCCGCAGTGTTGCGCCCCACGTGCCCGAGGTGGGACTCGAACCCACACGTACTCTCGTACAAAGGATTTTGAGTCCTCCGCGTCTGCCATTCCGCCACTCGGGCCAGGAGCGGAGACAGCATAGCGAGCACGTCGAGCAGACGACATCCCCTGCGTCGGGGAGCGAACGGGCTACCCGACGGTAGCAACGCGCGCCGATGCGGAAGGGTCTAGCCTGCTCCCGCAGAGGGACCATCCCTGGGGCTGCACGAGGAGACCGAACACCAAACCATGCTTGCCTTCACCTTTCCCGGGCAGGGGTCACAACGACCGGGCATGGGCCGCCCCTGGGCGGATCACGAGAGCTGGGAGCTCGTCGAGGAGGCTTCGCAGTACGCAGAGCGCGACGTCGCCCGGCTGCTGCTCGACGCCGACGCGGACGAGCTGCGCGACACCCGCAACGCCCAGCTGACCACCTTCGTCTCGAGCCTGATGGTGCTCGATGCGGCAGAGCGGCTGGGCATCGAGCCCAGCTTCTGCGCCGGGCACAGCCTCGGCGAGTACACCGCGCTGACGGCCACCGGCGCGCTCAGCTTCGAGGACGGCGTGCGGCTGGTCAGCGAGCGCTCCGACGCGATGCACCAGGCGGGCCTCGACAACCCCGGAACGATGGCGGCGGTGCTCGGACTCGACGACGACCTGGTCGAGGTCGCTTGCCGGCGCGCCGACAGCGACGTGTGGGTGGCCAACTTCAATGCGCCCGGTCAAGTGGTGATCGCCGGTTCCCCGGATGGCGTCGCCGCCGCCGGTGTGGTCGCCAAGGAGCTCGGTGCGAAGAAGGTCATGCCGCTCCAGGTCAGTGGTGCGTTCCACACCCCGTTCATGGCTCCCGCCCGCGACCGCCTGCGCAAGGCGATCGCCGAGGCCAGCCCACGCGACACCGAGGTGCCGGTCGTCTCGAACGTCGATGCACATGCCCACAACACCGGTCAGGCCTGGTCGAGCCTGCTCTCGGCACAGCTCAGCAGCCCGGTGCGCTGGAAGCACTGCTTGCTGACGCTGGCCGACCTCGGCGTCACCGGCTTCGCCGAGCTCGGTCCCGGTGGCGTGCTGACCGGCATGGCCAAGCGCACGGTCGAGTCCGCGCGCACGATCTCGGTGTCCACGCCGGAAGACCTCGACAAGTTGATCGAGTGGGTCAACGCGGGCTCGTCGCGCAGCGCGACGCAGTTCGAGGGCGAGCACCTGTTCGCGTCCGAGCGGCTCGTCGTCAGCCCGGCCGCGGGCGTCTTCACGCCCCTTCCCGAGATCACCGACGGCATGTCGATCACCGTGGGCACGGTGCTCGGCCACGTCGGTGACGCCGAGGTCCGGTCTCCGTTCGCGGGAGTGCTGCAGAGCTACATTGCCTTGCACGGCGAGCGGATCACGCTGCGCCAGCCCATCGCCTGGTTAAGGACGGTCTGAACATGCCCAAGATCCCCGCCGGAGTCCGCGGCGCCGTCATCACCGGCTGGGGCTCGGCGCTGCCGCCCAAGGTGCTGACCAACCACGACCTCGAGCAGATGTTCGACACGAGCGACGAGTGGATCGTCGAGCGCACGGGCATCCGCGAGCGGCGGGTCGGTGGCACCACAGTGGGACTGTCGATCGAATCCGGTCGCCGGGCGATCGAGATGGCCGGCATCGACCCGCTGGAGATCGACGCGCTCGTGCTGTCCACCACCACGCCGGACCGCGCCGTGCCGGCGTCGTCGGCCGCTGTCCAGCACGAGCTCGGCCTGCGCTGCGGTGCGTTCGACATCAACGCCGCGTGTTCGGGCTTCACCTACGGCCTCGTCGTATCGCACGGATTGATCGCGATGGGATCGAAGAAGGTCCTCTGCATCGGCACGGATTGCCTGTCCAAGATCACCGACTGGACGGACCGCAACACGGCCATCCTGTTCGCCGACGGTTCAGGCGCAATCGTGCTCGAATCGGTCGACCACGGTGGTGGGCAGCTGCTCGGGTGGGACCTCGACGCGGACGGCTCCGCCGAGCGCTTCCTCTTCGCGGAGGTCGGCGGTTTCGTGCAGATGGAGGGCAAGGAGGTCTTCCGTCGCGCGGTGCGCATCATGGTCGACTCGGCGACGAAGACGCTGAACCATGCAGGTGTCAGCGCCGACGAGATCGCGATGGTCGTGCCGCACCAGGCCAACATCCGCATCATCGAATCGGCGTGCGCCAAGCTCGGCATCCCGATGGAGAAGGCCGCCACGGTCCTGCACTACACCGGCAACACGTCGTCGGCCTCGATCCCACTGGCGATGAACGAGGCACTCGACGCGGGACGGATCAAGCATGGCGACCTCGTCCTGCTGGTCGGGTTCGGCGCAGGCATGACAGCAGCCAGCGCGCTGCTCCGATGGGGTGGCGACGAGCAGTGAGCCGCACCGTTCTGGTCACTGGCGGATCCCGAGGGATCGGCCTCGCTTGCGCGCAGCGATTCGCCGCGCAGGGCGACAACGTGGTGATCACCTACAACACCTCTCCCCCGCCTGACGGCTTCGCCGGTGTGAAGTGCGACGTCACCTCGGTGGCCGACGTCGATGCCGCGTTCACGTTCGCCGAGAGCACGTTCGGGCCGGTGCAGGTCCTGGTCTCGAACGCAGGGATGACCCAGGACGGGCTGTTGCTACGGATGAGCGAGGACGCCTTCGCGGATGTCGTCGACGCCAACCTCACCGCCGCCTATCGAGTGGCCAAGCGCGCCGCCCAGGGCATGGTCCGCGCCCGCGCCGGTCGGATGATCTTCA
>JAOBWQ010000116.1 GCA_025463425.1 Ilumatobacteraceae bacterium
GTGAAGGAGATCCTCGCGATCGGCAAGCTCTGCTACGAGGTCCGCGAGCGCAACTACGACCTCGTCGTCGTCGATGCCGAGGCGACCGGGCACATCATCAGCCAGATCGGCGCGCCGCGCGTGATCAGTGAGCTGGTCCAGGTCGGTCTCGTCAAGGACCAGACGAAGTGGATGCTCGACATCCTCGAAGACCCCGTGCGTACCGGCCTGGTCACGGTCACGACGCCGGAGGAGATGCCGGTCAACGAGACGATCGACCTCCTCGCTCAGGTCTCCCAGCGCACACGCGTCGACAGCGCGGCGGTGATCGTCAACCGGGTGCTGCCGGCGCTGTTCGGCACCCGTGAGGCCACCGTCTTCGATCAGCTGTTCACCCCGATGGCGCAGGCAGCACTCGTCAAGGCTGCCGGCCGTGCGGTGACCGATGTGATGGATGCCGCGCGGATGAACGAGTCGCGACGACGGATCGGCGATGGCCACCTCGACCACCTCCGCGAATCCCTGGCCGCAGGCCCCGGGCCGGTGCCGAGCATGCTCTACATCCCTGAACTGTTCACTCGCGCCACCGGTCGCCGGGTCGTCACCCTCGTGGCCGAGGCGCTCAGCGAGGAGCTCGGCTGATGGCTGCGCACGCACGCGCGTCGATTGCTCCGCCGGCCGACGACCACGACATCGCCACGCTCCTCGCGTCCAAGGAAATGATCATCGTCTGCGGCAGCGGCGGCGTCGGCAAGACCACGACGGCCGCGGCGCTGGCGGCCCAGGCAGTCGTCAGCATCGGCGGCCGGGTGCTGGTGCTCACGGTCGATCCGGCCAAGCGACTGGCCAACGCGCTCGGGCTGCAGGCCTTCGGCAACACCGAGACGCGGGTGCCGAAC
This sequence comes from Ilumatobacteraceae bacterium, assembly GCA_025463425.1. Lineage (GTDB taxonomy): Bacteria > Actinomycetota > Acidimicrobiia > Acidimicrobiales > Ilumatobacteraceae > WLMZ01. The sequence goes on from JAOBWQ010000116.1 coordinate 879, forward strand.
GAGGCCTTCACCGACGCAGGGGTCACCCCACGCGGCGAGCTGTGGGCGGCGATGCTCGACACCAAGGCCGGGTGGGACGAGTTGATCAGGCGGCACGCCCCGGACGCGACGCTCCGCGACACCGTGCTGGCGAACCCGCTGTACCAGAACATCACCGGCCGGTTCGTGCAGAGCCACGACTACATCGCGATGGAACGTCTGCACGAGATCCACGCCAGCGGCCGCTACGACCTCGTGATCATCGACACCCCGCCGTCGCGCAACGCGCTCGACATCCTCGACGCGCCGGCGCGGATGATGGAGTTCTTCGGCAGCCGGCTGCTGCGCTGGCTCACCGTGCCCTACCGATCGCGGATCTTCACGGTCGCTTCGAAGCCGTTCTACCAAGTGGCCGATCGAATCCTCGGCTCACGGTTCCTCCAGGACATCGCCGAGTTCTTCGTGCTCTTCCAGACGATGGAGAAGGGGTTCGTGGCCAGGGCACGCGAGGTCGAGCTGTTGCTCGCGGACCCGCGCACCAGCTTCCTGATCGTCTCCACGCTCGAAGCCGCGCCGGCGCACGAGGCGTCGTTCCTGGCTGCGGCTCTCGCTGAGCGACACCTTCCGCTCGGGGGCATCGTGCTCAACCGGGCGATGCCACCCGTGCTGCGCGAGCCGTCCGTGGCCAAGGCGGCATCGAAGCTGGGCGACGCTGCGGCGAACAGCGGGCTGGCGGACGACCTCGGCGCGAAGCTCGACGCCGAACCCGATGTCGTGCGCGGAATCCTGGGCGAGATCGCCGGACGGTTCCACGACATCGCGATGGTGGCGACGCGCGAAGCCGAACGGCGCGCCGAGTTGCAACGGCTGGCGCCGTTCACATCGACCGCGCCGGCGTTGGATCACGACATCCACAACCTCGCCAGCCTCCTCGAACTGGGGAATCTTCTCTGGCGCGAGGCGGATGAGCCAGACTCTGTGTAACGCAGACCCCGAGAGGCACGTACGACCATGGCCACCCTTGCCGAACTCACGCGCCAACACACGTCGCTGTCGCGCGACGAGACCGCGCACCTGCAGCACCTGGTGTCGGAGTGGGGGATGCTGGCCGACCTCTGCTTCGCCGACCTGCTGCTGTACGTGCCGGCGGGCGAGGGGCGATGGATCGTGACGGCACACGTGCGGCCATCCACCGGCCAGACGATCTACCTCAGTGACTGGGTCGGCGCGTGGGCCAGCGAGACCGAGCTGCCACTGCTCGCCGCGGCCATCACCGACGGCCAGTCGCACGAGGGGGAGATCAACGTCACCAGCCTTGCGGCGCCCGCGCAGATGTTGGCGATCCCCGTGCGCTTCGGCGACCGCACGATCGCCGTGCTGACCCGCGAACGCTCGAGCATCTCCGGTCGCCAGCCGGGCGAGCTGGAGCGCACCTACCTCGGCATCTTCGACCGCTTCGTGCAGATGATCGTCCAGGGCACCTTCCCGTTCCCGGGACGGATCGCGGACTCGGGTGCTGCACCTCGTGTCGGCGACGGCGCGATCATCATCGACGAAGAAGCGCGGGTCCGCTACGCGTCGCCCAACGCCGTGTCCGCGCTGCACCGGGTGGGCATCGGCGCCAACGCGGTGGGCATGCGCCTCGCCGAGCTCGGTTTCAACGACAGCTCGGTTCGTCAGGCCTACGAGCGCGTCGAGCCGGTCATCGAGGAGTTCGACCAGAACGCCGACGTCACGTTGCTCTCGCGCTGCATCCCGATCGTCGACAAGGGTGTGATCACCGGTGGTGTGCTGTTCGTCCGCGACGTCACCGAGCTGCGCAAGCGAGATCGCCTGCTGCTGTCCAAGGACGCGACGATCCGGGAGATCCACCACCGGGTCAAGAACAACCTGCAGACGATCTCGTCGTTGCTGCGCCTCCAAGCACGACGGTTGAGCTCCGACGAGGCCAAGGCGGCTGTGGCCGAGTCAGTGCGCCGGATCCGCACGATCGCGCTCGTCCACGAGACGCTGTCGCGCGAGCCGGGCGACGACGTCGCGTTCATCGAGATCGTGCGACCGCTGTTGCGCCTCGCCGAAGAAGGTCTGCAGTCGGTCGACCGGCCGGTGCAGTTCAAGGTGCAGGGCGACGGTGGCCGGCTGCCGTCGACCGTGGCGACGCCGCTGAGCGTGGTGCTCACCGAGCTGCTGCAGAACGCCGTCGATCACGGATTCCCGGAAGGCAGCGCCGGCGGCACGGTCGTCGTGCAGTTGGCCAACGACAACGCGGAGCTGCGCGTGCGCGTCCTCAACAACGGCCACGTGCTCGAGCCCGACTTCGACCTCAACAAGGCCACCGGCCTCGGCCTGTCCATCGTGCGCACACTGGTGACGACCGAACTGGCTGGCTCGCTCACGATGCGTCCGGGCGCGCCCGACGATTTCGTGGCCGCCGGACTTCCCGATCAGACCCAGCCGGCCGGAACCGTCGTGGATCTGCGCGTCCCACTCGAAGACGCCTGAGCGCTTCGGCGGGGACGTTCAGCTGGCGGCGAAGCCGGCCTTGTTGCGTGCGACCTGCGCGCGACGCATCACCCGGCGCTCCTCTTCAGAGGTGCCGCCCCAGATGCCCGAGTCCTGGTTGGTCTCGAGTGCGAACTCCAGGCACGCCACGCTGACCGGACACTCGCCGCACACTTCCTTGGCCCGGGCGATCTGGGTCAGGGCGTGGCCGGTGGTGCCGATCGGGAAGAAGAGGTCGGGGTCGGTGTCTCGGCAGATCGACTCGTGACGCCAGGAGTAGTCGGCGTGGGCAAGCGTGAGGCTGGACGCGAGAATCGACACGACGGGGATCTCCTCGAGTGATAAGGAAGGGGGGTTTCCGTGCCGGACACGCCGATGTTTCAGGTGTGTTTCCCGGGACGTCCGTACGGTACGTTGACCGCGCTGGGTTGACAAGGGCTGAGTTTCAGGAATGTGTCCAAACGGCAAACAATTGATGCCACCCATCGCC
>JAOBWQ010000150.1 GCA_025463425.1 Ilumatobacteraceae bacterium
CCGTGTCGTACGTCTATTCCTTCTCCCACAAGCACCGCCGCCCCCCGATGGAGTACAAAGACCTCCTCGGCGGCAAGGGCGCCAACCTCGCCGAGATGACGAGCGTGTTGAAGCTGCCCGTTCCGCCCGGTTTCACGATCAGCACCGACGCCTGCCGCGCGTACATGCACGGCGGTTGGCCCGCCGGTCTCGACGCCGAGATCGCCACTCAGGTCGCTGCACTGGAGAAGGCGATGGGTCGCAAGCTCGGCGATCCCGCCGATCCGCTGCTCGTCAGCGTGCGCTCCGGGGCCAAGTTCTCGATGCCCGGGATGATGGACACGGTCCTCAACCTCGGCCTCAACGACAAGAGCGTGAAGGGCATCGCGGCCGTCACAGGGGACGAGCGGTTCGCCTACGACAGCTACCGCCGCTTCATCGCGATGTACGGCCGGATCGTGCTGGACGTCCCCGGTGAGCCGTTCGAGCACGAGTTCGAAGCGGCCAAGGAAGCATCCGGCGCGCACAACGACGCCGCGATCTCGGCCGCAGTGTTGAAGAAGCTGTGCGAGACCTACAAGGGCATCGTCAAGCGCCACACCGGCAAGCCGTTCCCGCAGGATCCCACCAAGCAGCTCCGGGGCGCGGTCGAGGCCGTGTTCGCGAGCTGGAACGGCGCCCGCGCCATCGCCTACCGCGTGCGTGAGCGGATCAGCCACGACCTCGGCACCGCGGTCAACGTGCAGACGATGGTCTTCGGCAACCGCGACGAGAACAGCGGCACCGGTGTCGGCTTCACCCGCAACGCCGCCACGGGCGAGAACAAGCCGTATGGCGACTACCTCGTCAACGCTCAGGGCGAAGACGTCGTCGCGGGCATCCGCAACACCGAAGACCTCGACGGTCTCAAGGCCCACTTCCCGAAGATCCACGCCGAGCTGCTCGACATCTTCGCTCGCCTCGAGCGTCATTACACCGACATGTGCGACACCGAGTTCACCATCGAGCAGGGCAAGCTCTGGATGCTGCAGACCCGCGTCGGCAAGCGCACCGGAGCGGCCTCGCTGCGGATGGCCGTGGAGATGACCAAGGGCAGTGGCAAGGGCGACCAGCGCTGGAAGATCAGCAAGAACGAAGCCATCATGCGCGTCGCCGCCGAGCACCTCGATCAGGTGCTGCACCCGCAGTTCGCGAACAAGGGCAAGGTCCTCGCCAAGGGCCTGGCTGCATCTCCGGGCGCTGCGGTCGGCAAGGTCTACTTCACCGCCGACGACGCCGTTGCCGCGCACGAGCGTGGCGAGAAGGTCATCCTCGTCCGCAACGAGACCAGCCCCGAAGACGTGCACGGGATGATGGTCGCCCAGGGCATCCTCACGGCACGTGGCGGACTCGTCAGCCACGCCGCCGTCGTCGCCCGTGGCTGGGGAACGCCGGCCATCGTGGGTGCCGACGCGATCAAGATCAGCGGCAACTCGTTCTCGGTCGGCGACATCACGGTCAGCCTCGGCGACAGCATCAGCCTCGACGGCACCACCGGTGAGGTCGTCGTCGGCGAGATGGAGCTGGCAGCTGCGGAGCCGCCGAAGGAGTTCCTCACCATCCTCGAGTGGGCGGACGCTGTCCGCAAGGGCAAGCTCGGGGTGCGCGCCAACGCCGACACCGGCGAGGACGCCACCAACGCCCGCGAGCTCGGTGCCGAAGGCATCGGCCTGTGCCGCACCGAGCACATGTTCCTGGCCCCCGATCGTCTCCCGGTGGTGCGCGAGATGATCCTCGCCGACACACCCGAGGACGAGACCAAGGCGCTGGCCGAGCTCGGTCGCGTCCAGCAGATCGACTTCGAGGAGATCCTCGAGGCGATGGACGGGCTGCCCGTCACCGTGCGTCTGCTCGACCCGCCACTGCACGAGTTCCTGCCGTCGGTGGAGGAGCTGCGCGTCAAGCAGGCCTCGACCCCGCTCAGCAAGCGCGAGAAGGCCGAGCTCAAGGCCGCCGAGGAGTGGAGCGAGCACAACCCGATGATCGGCACCCGCGGTGTGCGGCTCGGCGTGGTCAAGCCCGGCCTCTACGCGATGCAGGTCAAGGCGCTCATGGCCGCCGCAGCAACGCTGCGCAAGAAGGGCAGGAACCCGATCGTCGAAGTGATGATCCCGCTCACGGTCACCCGTGAGGAGATGGCACTGGCCCGCGGTTGGGTCCAGACCGAGATCGACCTCGCCGTCAAGGGTCTCAAGAACAAGCCGGACGTGACCATCGGAACGATGATCGAGACGCCCCGCGCCGCGATCCGCGCCGACGAGATCGCGGAGGAGGCCGACTTCTTCAGCTTCGGCACCAACGACCTCACCCAGATGGCGTTCGGGTTCAGCCGCGACGACATCGAGAGCAAGATGATGCCGGCGTACCTCGAGCAGGGCTTGCTCAAGCGGAACCCGTTCGAGACCATCGATGTCGGCGGCGTCGGCGAGCTCGTGCGGATCGGCGTGCAGCGCGGCCGGGCCACCAAGCCGAAGTTGAAGATCGGCGTCTGCGGCGAGCACGGTGGCGATCCGGAGAGCATCGCCCTGTTCTACGACGCCGGCCTCGACTACGTCAGCTGCAGCCCGTTCCGCGTCCCGATCGCTCGGCTCGCCGCGGCGCAGGCCGTGATCGCATCGTCCGGCGCCAAGAAGAGCGACACGAAGTAGTCGTCGTTTGACGCAGTTGCCCGCAGTCGGCGCGCTCATCGCCCGAAGCCATCCGGCTTCCAAGATGGAGTCGGGCTTCGCGGACATCTCGGTGCCCGCCTGGGCGTGGTTCGCCACGCTCGGGATCATCGTCCTGCTCCTGATGCTGGACATCCTCGTCCTGCACCGCACGCCGAAGGTGCTCTCGTCGCGGCGTGCGGCGCTGGAGACGCTGATGTGGGTCGCCGTCGGCGTCTCGTTCGGCGTCGCGGTGATCATCGGCTTCGGTGGCAAAGCAGGCGGCGAGTACTTCAGTGGCTACCTGATCGAGTACAGCCTCTCGATCGACAACGTGTTCGTCTGGGCGTTGATCTTCACGTTCTTCGCGGTGCCGGCGCTCTATCAACACAGGGTGCTGTTCTGGGGCATCTTCGGTGCGCTCGTCCTGCGCGCAGTCTTCATCTTCGCCGGCGTCGCGCTGATCTCGAAGTTCGAATGGATCCTGTACATCTTCGGCGCCTTCCTGATCTACACCGCGATCAAGCTGCTGCGTGGCCAGGACGACCAGATCAACCCGGAGGACAACTTCGCGTTCAAGCTCGTCAAGCGGGTGGTCCCTTCGACCCCCGATATGGACGGGCAGAAGTTGTTCACGAAGGCGAACGGCAAGCGCCTGGCCACCCCTCTGTTCGCAGTGCTGGTGCTCGTCGAGACCACCGACGTGCTGTTCGCGGTCGACTCTGTGCCGGCCGTCCTGGCGGTCAGCCGCGAGCAGTTCATCGTCTTCACGTCGAACGCGTTCGCGATCCTCGGGTTGCGCGCGCTGTACTTCCTGCTCGCCCAGCTGCACGCCAGGTTCACCTACCTGCAGCAGGGCCTGGCGGTCATCCTCGCGTTCGTCGGGATCAAGATGATCATCCACACCTGGGTCGAGATCTCCGGTCCCGTGTCGCTGATCGTCATCGGCGTGGTCCTCGCCGTCGCGGTGATCGCGTCGCTGAAGGTCGGCCCACCCGGTGACAACGACGACGACATCGATCTCGTCGAACTGCCACCACAACCCTGATCGCGCGGCACCCCTGGCGCCCGAATTGACTGCGACAGGCCTCCGGTAGTCTCGCCCCGTGGCCATCGTCGACGAAGACATCGAGCGGATCCGCTCAACGGTCTCCATCGTCGACGTGGTGCAGGGATACGTCGCATTGCGCAAGCAGGGCAAGAACTGGGTCGGCCTGTGCCCCTTCCACGCGGAGAAGAGCGGCTCGTTCAACGTGGCCGAGCAGATGGGTCGTTACAAGTGCTTCGGCTGCTCCGCGGGTGGCGACGTGTTCAAGTTCATCCAGGAGATCGAGCACACGGACTTCGTCGGCGCGGTCGAGCTCTTGGCCAACAAGGCGGGCATCACCCTCAACTACACGAGCGGCGGCGAGAACAAGGAACGGGTTCGCCGCAAGCAACTCGTCGAGGCGATGGACAAGGCAGTCACCTGGTACCACGAGCGCCTGCTCACCGCGCCCGACGCCCGTCCGGCGCGTGAGTACCTCCGCCGTCGCGGGCTGTCAGGTGATGTCGCCCGCCAGTTCAGGCTCGGCTGGGCACCGGACGACTGGGACGTGATGAGCCGCGAGCTGGGTGTCGCACCGGACCTGCTGCGCGACACGGGATTGGCGTTCACCAACAAGCGCAACCGCATGCAGGATGCGTTCCGCGGTCGCGTGCTGTTCCCGATCTTCACCGACGCCGGCGAGCCCGTCGCGGTCGGCGGCAGGATCCTGCCCGGCTCCACGGATCCGGCGAAGTACAAGAACTCGCCGGAGACGGTGGTGTACTCGAAGAGCCGCACGCTGTACGGACTCAACTGGGCCAAGGCCGACATCGTCGCCCAGGACCAGGTGATCGTCTGCGAGGGCTACACCGACGTGATCGGCTTCCACAAGGCCGGCGTGAAGCGGGCGGTCGCGACGTGCGGCACGGCGCTCACCGAGCAGCACGTGCAGATTCTCAAGCGCTTCGCCAGCAAGGTCGTCCTGGCCTTCGATGCCGACGGTGCCGGTCAGGGCGCAGCCGAGCGCGTGTACGAGTGGGAGGACAAGTACAAGGTCACCTTCTTCGTCGCCCAGTTCCCGCAGGGCAAGGACCCGGG
>JAOBWQ010000647.1 GCA_025463425.1 Ilumatobacteraceae bacterium
CGGATGTCGCCGTCCTTGAGCCGCTCGATGCGCTCCGCCACCGGTACGCCGAGGATCTCCTGCCAGCCCGGGATCAGCCACAGGCCGCAGAACGTGTTGAAGCTCATGTTCATCGGCACCTGCACCGGCATGGTGAGCGGCACGACCATGCCACCCAGCTCGGTGGCGCGCTGGCTGGCCAGCATCTGGCGAGGCACCCGCTCGGGCACTCGCGAGTCGACGGTGAGGACGTTCCAGTTCATCGGGCGGTTGGCCGCGGCGCTCATCTTGCCGAGCAACTCGATCTCGTCGTCGGCGAACATGTCGAGGCAGCCGGGGACGATGCCTTCCAGCGTGGTGCCGTCGTGGAGGCCGGTCTCTTCGCACAGCTCGATCAACTCGTCGGGCGTGGCCCAGCGGCTGGCGACGGGCTCGCCCTCACCGTCGCTGTGCGAGGAGCTGTTCGTGAACGAGAACCCCAGTGCGCCGGCTTCGATCGCCAGGCTCAGCTCGGCGCGCATCGCCTTGACCTGCTGCGGATCGGCGGCGTTGCCCACGGCCTCACCGCCCATCACGTAACGACGGATCGCGCAGTGGCCGACGAGGAAGCCGGCGTTGACGGCGATGTTGCCGTCCATCCGGTCGAGGTACTCGGCGAAGGTCTCCCAGCTCCAGTCGGTGCCGTGTTCGAGTGCGGCCAGCGGCATGCCCTCGACCTTGGCCATCATCTTGCGGAGGTAGTCGGCGTCGCCGGGGATCAGCGGGGCGAGGGTGAACCCGCAGTTGCCGCCGATGACGGTGGTGACACCGTGGTTGCTCGACGGGCTCGCCGTCGGGTCCCAGAGCAGCTGAGCGTCGTAGTGGGTGTGCGGGTCGACGATGCCCGGCGCGACGACGAGCCCGGTGGCGTCGAACGTCTCCGTGGCGTCGTCGGTGATGGTGCCGATCTCGATGATGCGGCCGTCGCGGATGCCCACATCGGCGACGACTCCTGGCGTTCCGGTGCCGTCGATGACGAGGCCGCCTTTGAGGATGAGATCGAGCATGATGAGGCTCCCACTGGAATCTGACGGACCGTCAGATTCTAGACTCTGATTCGCTACAGTGGCGACCTGCGGCCCATCAGCGGCGGCGAGCGAGACAGACGCACAGGGGGATGACGAGATGGCCAAGCAGTACCGGATGCTCATCGGCGGCGAGTGGTTCGACGGGGACAAGGGCTCGTACGACATCATCAACCCGGCTACCGAGCAGGTCGTCGGCCAGGCGCCGGAAGGGTCCACCGAGCAGGCACTCGCCGCGGCCCGCGCCGCGCAGGAGGCGTTCCCGAAGTGGTGGCGCACCCCGGTCGAAGAGCGTGCGCGTCTGCTGGCCGCCGTCACCGAGAAGCTGCGCGCCAAGATGGACGACCTCATCCCGCTGATCACCAGTGAGTGTGGCGCCACCGCGCTCGTCGGCTCGCGCATGCAGGTTCCTGTCGCGATCGAGCGGTTCGAGCGCTACGCGAAGGCCGCGACGAAGGACCTCAACATCCCACTCTCGCCGTCGCAGATCGGCACCACTCCCCTGGCCGCCGGTGGACTCATCGGTGCGATCGTCAACCGCCAGCCGGTCGGCGTCGTCGCGTGCATCTCGCCGTACAACTTCCCGCTGACGAACATCGCCGGCAAGATCGCCCCCGCGCTGGCCGTCGGCTGCACGGTCGTCATCAAGCCCGCCCCGCAGGACCCGCTCGCCGTGTTCGAGCTCGTCGAGATCATGCACGAAGTCGGGTTCCCGCCCGGCGTCGTCAACATCGTCTCCGGCTCGTCGCCCGACACCGCGGTCGCCCTGACGACGACGCCCGACGTCGACATGGTCAGCTTCACCGGCTCGACCGGCGTCGGCGAGAAGATCTTCGAGGCCGGCGGCAAGACGATGAAGCGCCTGCTGCTGGAGCTCGGTGGCAAGGGTGCCGGGCTGGTGCTCGACGACGCCGATCTCGACAAGGCGGTGTCCGCGATCAGCAGCGTGTGGTCGTTCCACAGCGGCCAGATCTGCACCGCGCCGACGCGCGCGATCGTGCACAAGAGCCGCTACGACGAGCTCGTGTCCAAGCTCGGAACGGTCGCGCCGAACCTCAAGGTCGGCGACCCGACCTCGATGGAGACGCTCGTCGGCCCGGTCATCTCCGCCGCCCAGAAGGGGCGCATCGAGAGCTACATCCAGTCCGGCTCCGACGAGGGTGGAACGATCGTCGTCGACGGTCGCAACCCGGCCGGCCTCGACACCGGCTTCTACGTCGGGCCGACGCTGATCGCCGACTGCAAGCAGGGCATGAAGGCGGTCCAGGAGGAGATCTTCGGGCCGGTCGTCGTGGTGGTCCCGTTCGAGGACGACGACGAAGGGATCGCGATCTCGAACAGCACCGACTTCGGCCTCTACGACTACGTGTTCTCGCAGAACATCGACCGCGCCTACCGCACCGCGAAGCAGTTGCGCAGCGGCAACGTCGGCATCAACACCGCGCAGCGCAACCACGACAC
>JAOBWQ010000200.1 GCA_025463425.1 Ilumatobacteraceae bacterium
ACGAAGAACCCGGTGTCGACCATCCCCAGTGGTTCGAAGATCTCCGTGCGCATGAACTCGTCCAGTGGCATCCCGCTCAGGACCTCGACGACGCGGCCGAGGATGTCGGTCGCCATCGAGTAGTTCCATTCGCTGCCGGGCTGGAAGAGCAACGGCAGTCCGGCGACCCGCACGGACAGTTCGGCCAGATCCATCTGCGGCGGCGTGTTGAAGTCGAAACCCGCCATGCGGTACAGGTGGTCGACGGGGTGGGCGTTTATGAACCCGTAGGTGAGGCCGGAGGTGTGCGTCATCAGGTGCCACATCTCGATCGGGTCGCGCACCGGCTCGAGAACCGGGCGCACCGTCGAGCCGCTGCGCCACACCCGCTGTTCGGAGAACTCGGGGAGGAAGGTGCTCAGCGGGTCGTGGAGCTCGAACAGACCGCGCTCGTAGAGGATCATCGCGGCCACCGAGGTGATCGGCTTGGACATCGAGAAGATGCGCCAGATCGCGTCCGGCACGAGCGGCGTTGCGGCCTCTCTGTCGAGGTGCCCGCGTCCCGAAGAGTGGACGAGCTTGCCGCCGCGCGACAACGCGATCTGCCAGCTCGCCAGCCGACCGTCGGCAACGTACCGCTCGAAGTGCGAGTCGATGCGGGCCAGTCGTTCGGCGTCGAACCCCGCCTCGGCGGGATCGACCTCAGCTTCGAGGAGGTTCATGGCAACCTTCCTAGTCCGGTAGGACCCCCGCAATGACACCGGTCAACGGTTCACCACGTCTGCTGATGGGCCGACACGAACTCGTGTCGGCAAAGCGGTGGTCAACAGTCATGAGATCCTCGGATGTCGAGTGGACGGGTTCACGCGGCGTTCGGCGTGGCCCAGTCGGTGGTCGGCTTGATCGAGTAGGTGGCGACGAGCGCGCGGATGAAGTCGCGATCGTGGAGCGGATCGGAGGGGTCGTCGACCTCGATGCCTCGTGCGTGCATGTCGGCCAGGAGTCGTTCGAAGACGACGTCCTGGGTGAGGTCGTCGGAGTGATCCATGTTCTTCTTGACCTCGTCGAGGTCCTGAAAGACCTCTGCGCTCCAGTGCACGAGGAGCCGCATCTCCTCGGGTCGGTAGCGGCGGATGACCTCGACGTCGGTGGTGATCGCCCAGTCGTCATGTTCGGTGTCGTAGCCGATCACCGAGCGGTGCCTGAGGCCCGGGATGTCGCGTTCGTCGGGTCGTCCGACAGGGTCACCACGATGGAACATCATCTCGTTCTGGACCACGACGCCCTTGTTCCAGAGGGGATGTTCGAGCCGCACCGGTTGGCCTGCTGGACCGTCCGGCCAGTACGTGAACGTCCCGTTCTCGCCGAGGTACCACCGCGTGATGACCTGCGCCATCTTGACGAGGTGTTCGGTGAACAGTCCTGATCGGCCCATCACGTTCTGCAGCCACACCGGTGAGTTCTCGATGCGGATGCCACGGAACGTCACGGCGTCGAGATGTGCGTTGAGGCCGCTGTGGTGCGGGCCGCAGAGGTTGAACAGCATGCGTTGCGGCCGGGCGTACTGCGCACCCCAGTAGGAGCGTGTCAGGTCGAGGAAGTGGGTGTTGAAGAAGCAGTCCTCCAACTCCGTGTAGTAGCAGACCGAGTCTTCGGCGAACCTGCCCCGGAAGTGTCCGGTGGCCATGTCGTCCAGGGTGAGGTCGAAGTTGTCCGGCACGCCGCCGTTGGAGGTGGCCATCAGCTCCTCGACCGTGTCGAAGTGGTTCGCCGTGATGGTCTTCCATGGACCATTGCGTTTGACCACGTCGAGCATGCGCGCGTGCTGGTCGTCGCTGTACACGCCATCCAACACCTGGGGCCGGGCCACTGGGCGAAGGATCTCGTTCAATCGGGTCAGGTCGTCATCGTTCACTGGTCGCGCTCCTCGGCAGTTCTTCGTCCTCGACAATGGACAACAACGTTATCCTAAACTACCCTGCCCGTGGTGCCTCGACCTGCAGACAGATCTCGCCGACCCTCACGGAGGCTCCGGACGGATCGCGTTCAGCCTGCAGCTCCTGCTGGAGCTGCGGCGGCCCGTGAACGGGCTGATACGTACGACCTCGTGTGACCGTCCGTGGCGCGAGATGCTACGAAACAGACCGAAACCGATTGAGGGAGATGAAGATGTTCGATCTGACAGGCAAGCTCGCACTCGTGACTGGTTCGGGACAAGGTGTGGGCAAAGGAATTGCGCACGTCCTCATCGAAGCGGGTGCTCATGTGCTCGTGAACGATCTGGTCCCGGAGCGAGCCGAAGCTACCGCCGAGGCGTTGGGGAAGAGCGCGTCGCCGTTGCCGTTCGATGTCGCCGACGCTGATGCAGTGGACGCGGCGGTCGCGTCGTGCGGGCCGATCGACATCCTCGTCAACAACGCCGGCATCCCACCCTCGATGCGTGCGGTCAAGTTCCGTTCGCTCCCTCGTGAGGAGTGGGCGCCGTACATCGACGTCAACCTGTACGGGGTCCTCAACTGCGTCCGAGCAACCATCGATGGTATGTGTGAACGTCGCTGGGGACGTGTCATCACCATCTCCTCCGGCTCGGGAGTTCATGGCCAGAACATCGGGGTGTCGCTCTACGCCGCGGGCAAAGGCGCCGGCATCAGCTTCATGCGGCACTTGGCGATCGAGTGCGCTCGCGACGGCGTGACGGCCAACACGTTGGCCCTCGGGTTGATGGTCCGTGAGGAAGGTCCTGGTGGGGAAGAGGCAAGGACCGTCACCGCGAAGTTGGCCGGCTCCATTCCAGTTGGTCGACTCGGGACAGGAGACGACATCGGATACGCGTGTGCCTTCCTCGCGTCGAACGAGGCGAGCTGGCTCACCGGCCAGACGATCGCCGTGAACGGTGGGTCGACCACGTCGTGAGGCTGCGACCATCCATCAGAGGACTGCTCCACCGATCTTCAACTCGATGATCTCGTCCCAGTCGTGGCCGAGTTCCTGCAGGATCGCATCGGTGTGCTGGCCGTGGTCCGGCACGGGGAGTGGCGCGGCGTGCGCAGAGCCCACGAAGTCGACCGGTGTCGCGACACCAGGGATCGGTCCGTCGGCTCCGGCGACATCGATGAAGGCGCCGGTCCCTTGGATGATCGGATCGTCGAGTGCCTCGCCGACGCTCAGCACGGGCTCGTACCAGACGCCGTGTTCGACGAAGCGCGCCTCCCACTCGTCACGTCCGCACGCGGCGAAGGCAGCGTCGAGCTCGACGATCAACTCGCGTGAGTGCAGACGTCGATCGGCGAGTGAGGCGAACCGCTCGTCGTCTGCGAGGTCCAGGCGGTCGATCGCTGCGAGCACGATCGGCCAATGACGGTCGGGCTGCAGACCGAGCAACCAGAACCAGCGGCCGTCTCCCGCCTGATAGGAGTTCATCAACGGGTTGCCAGCCAGGTCGCGCGGCTTGCCCATCGGGAAGGTGACGTCGGCGCGCCGCTTGACGTTGAAGTCCTGACCGACGGCGTACACGCCGACACGGGCGAGCGATGTGGTGACGTGACGGCCGAGGCCGGTCCTGTCCCTGTCGAACAACGCGGCCGAGATGCCTCCGGCGAGGGTCATCGCGGTGATGTGGTCGCCGTAGCCACCGCGCAGCGTCGGGGGTGGTTCGTTGTCGACGGTGTGCGAGGCCGCGCCTCCGGACCTCGCCCAGAACCCACCGATGTCGTAGCTCGGGCGGTCTCGATGTGGCGAGGAATGCCCGAAACCGGTCACGCTCGCGTACACGAGCGTCGGGAACCGTTCGAGCATCGTGCCGGGATCGATCGTCAGTGATTCCAAGGTGCCCGGACGAAGGTTGGTGATGAGCACGTCGGCACCGGCGATCAGTTCCAGCAGGAGGGCGAGTCCGTCCGGAGTGGCGATGTCGAGCGCGATGCTTCGCTTGCCGCGGTTGTCGAATTCGAACGCGGGATTGATGCCGAGCGGTCCGAGGGTGACCATCCCTCGTGCCGGATCACCGTTGAACGGTTCGACCTTGATGACCTCAGCGCCCCAATCAGCGAGGATCACCCCGGCTGCCGGAGCAGCGACCCAAGCCGCGACCTCGATCACTCGGACGCCCGCCATCGGTCCAGGGCGTGTGGGCTCGTCCGCGTGCTGGGCGCCGCTCTCGATCGTCATCGTCCGAGTCTCGTCGACTCAGACCGAGCTGCGTGCGACTGCGACGCGATGGACTGAAGACCGCCGCGGCTACTTGTGCATGCCACCAGAGACGGAGATGTCGTCTCCGGTGACGTACGACGAGGCGTCGCTCGCCAGGTACACGACGGGGCCGACGATCTCGTCGGGGTCGGCAACTCGCTTCTGGTACGTGCCGCCGGCAATGAGGTCGAGGAACCCTGGCGCGTTCTTCGCGGCACCCTCGACCATCTCGCTCATGAATGGGCCGGGGGAGAGGGCGTTCACGCGCACCTTCCACGGCGCCCACTCCTGAGCCATGCTCTTGGTCAGGTTCAGCAGGGCGGCCTTCGACGCGCCATATGCGTTCACGGCCGAGCCACCGGAGTACGCGGCCATCGTCGCGACGTTGATGATGCTGCCGCCGCCGTGGTCGCGCATGTGCGGTGCGATGCACTGCGACATCCGCAACGGACCCTCCAGATTGACCGAGAAGATCTTGCGCCACAGATCGAGGGGCATCTCTGCCACCGAGGATCGAGATGGGCTGATGCCGGCGTTGTTGACCAGCACGTCGACGCGTCCGGTGCGCCCGATGATCGTCTCGACGATGCCGGGTATGGAATCCCAGTCACCGACGTGGCACGCGACCCCGAACGTCTTCGCGCCGGTGGCATCGGCGATCTCGCTCGCGACTGCATCGCAGAGCTCTTGCTTGCGGCTGCTGACGACGACGGTTGCGCCGGCTCGCGCGCAGCCCTCGACCATGGCCCGGCCGATGCCCTTGGTCGATCCGGTCACCAGGACGGTTCGGCCGGTGAGGTCGAACAGCGACGCTGTCGGCTTCATGCCCATGCCTTCGTCGCCGCGAAATCGAGCACGACGTGGAACGCTGCGACTCGCGGGCCGTCGGCGGTCTCGCGAATCGTGAAGTCGACGATTCCCGACGAGACCGGCGATGGCTTGGCATCGACGATGTCCGTGACCGAGAGGTACGTGCGGAGATCGACCTCGGAACCGCGGTCGGCTGTTGTGTGGATGTTGGTCGCGTTGTGGCGCAGGGGATAGGGACTGCCCGCTCGGTGCGGCCGGTGGTGTGCGTCCAGCTCGGCTCGCCCACGCGTGCTGGCAGCGATGAAGTTCTCGTACGGATGCGTCCCGGTGTCTGTTCGGCATGTGAAGACGACGTCATCTGTTGCCAGTGCGTTCAGCACGTCGAACTCTCCCTCGTCGTAGTTCGCCCACCACCTGCCGATGAGTTCGTGCATTTCGAGTCGATCCATTGTTGCCCCTTGCGATCCGTTGGTCAGTAACATGTTACGCGTCATGAGCATCGGTGGGATTGTCGGAGCGCTCGAAACGCCCGTCGGTAGTGTCGGGATGTGGGTGTGATGGCCGCCGACTCGACCGCAGCGCAGCCGAACCGTGACGATCCCCGCTTTCATCGTCTGCTCGAGGCAACGCGCCGCGCTGCCGAAGGCGGTTACGACGCGGTGTCGATGCGCGATCTGGCGCGAGACGCCAGGATGTCGCTCAACACCGTCTACAAGTTCTGCAGCTCGAAGGACCAGTTGATCGCCGAGGCCCACGCGGAACGGATGGACGACTTCCGGGTGATGCTCGCCAAGCGACCACCTCGGGGCGACACGGCGGAGAAGCGAGTGAAGGTGGTGCTTCGGGGTATCGCCGGAGCGCTCAAGCGAGATGACGTCGTGACACGGACGCTGATGCGCTCGATCTACTCGGGTGGCGCTGGGATCGCCGTTGCCCGCCAGTCCGTCACCGGCAGTTACCAGACGATGATCGACGCTGCGATCGGCGATGACGACATCCCGGAGCGTGCTGCGGTCATCGAGACGCTCGGCCACGTGATCAACAGCGTGATGGTCAACTGGCTGAC
>JAOBWQ010000201.1 GCA_025463425.1 Ilumatobacteraceae bacterium
GAAGTAGATCTGGGTCGTATCACGGAACTCCTCCGCGCCGGCGCAGTTCGTCGGATCGGCGGTGTGGTAACCGACCTTCGTCAATGCCTTGGTCATACGACTGGCACCACCTTGGAGGTTGGTGCAGTTCGCGACGATCACCGTTGCGCCTTCGGTGACGAACGGTGAGGTCGTGGTCGTCGGCGCCTCCGTTGTGGTGGTCGGCGGCTCAGTGGTGGTCGTGGGGGCTTCGGTCGTCGTCGTCGGCGCCTCGGTCGTGGTCGTCGGAGCTACCGTGGTGGGCGGCGATGCCGTCGTGCTGATCGCTGCTTCGGTCGTCGTGACTGCCACCAACGACGTCGTCGGCGACACGTCGCGACTACTCGTGCAGCCGCCCATGAGGACCGCTGCGATCGCTATGCCAGCCCCGAATCGCATGCCGACAGACTGCCGACTCGCGCCTCCCGGCACAAGTCGGCAGCAATCGCGAGATCAGTTGTGAAGGTTGTAGTGGTCGCCGAGCTCGGCTTCCTCCTGCGAGGTCAGCACATGGCTGCCATGCGCCTTGGTCGCGGCCATGACCGTTCCCTTGTCGAACGGAACGGAGAGCTCACCGGTGGAGGTGCGTTCGGTTGCGATCACCGGTACGTAGTGCGACGACCGGAGCAAGCCCGTGTCGACGACGAGCCAACGGGGTTCGAGGGTCGTCGGATCCGACACGACATCGCTCACCGTGCCGACCTTGTGGCCGGTCGGATCGATGACGGTCCGATGACGAAACACTGCGGTGTCCTGCATGAAGTGACCTCCTTCGGGCGCCCGCCTCTTTGCGCGTACCCGTCTTGCTCGCCCGTGAGACATGCATCGACCCAGCTCGTGGGTGAGCGTTGGAACGCGCGTCCCGCGGCTACCTTCGCCGGATGGCAACTGCGGCACCCCTGGCCAGGCTCGGGGCGTGGTTGCGTGCGGGTTGGCGGGCGCCTCTCTCGAGCTCGAAGTGGGTGTGTGCGGTCATCTTCGTGGTCGGCGTGCTGATGGGGATCTTCGGCATCTGGTTGATCCGCCGGATGAGCTGGGTCGGTGACCTGATCAGCCTCGGATTTCCACTCGTCGCCATCGGGTGCGTCGTGATCTGCATCGGCTGCGTGGTTCGACGCGAGCCGTGGATGGTGGTCGCGCTGTTCGCCGGTCTCGGCCTCGCGGTCGCCGCCGCAGTGGTCATGCCGCGCCTGCCGGATGCGACGGCGCACCCTGTGCGGCCACTGGTGCTCGTCGCGGCGAACATGCTCCACGACAACCTCCGCACTGCGGACGGCGTCGCCGACGTCCTCGGCCAGCACCCCGACGTGCTCGTCGTGTCGGAGCTCAACCAGGAGGCCGACGGTCTGTTCTCGGCTGCGTTCCCGTACCGCTACGTGACCGTGCCGCAGCTGAAGTACGCCAACTACGCGGAGGGTGTGTACTCGAAGTTCCCGCTCGACCTGCTCGACCCGCCGAGCGGTCTCGACGACCAGTTCCTGCGGGTGATGGTCCACGCTCCGGCGCCGTTCATCCTCTATGCCGTCCATCTGCCCCGTCCGACCATCGGCCGGATCAGTGGCCCCCACTCGGTCTCGTTCGCCCAGTTCCACGACGACGTGTTCGCGATCGATCGGCTCGCCAGGGCGGAGTCCGGCCCGGTCGTCGTCGCCGGCGACCTCAACCTCTCGGATCGAACCAGCGGCTACCGCGCCCTGCTCGAGGGCAGGCACGACGCCGTGCGCACGCGTTGGGCCGGCACCACCTACGTGGGCGGGATCCTGTGGGAGTCCCTGGCGTTGCGGATCGACCAGATCTTCATTCCCGGCTCCTGGTGCGCCCAGAACGGCGGCAACTTCCACGTCGGCGGCTCCGACCACAACGGTGTCCGTTCCGAGATCGGTGCTTGTCGCTGACGGTTCGACGACCCCCGACTCGAAGGACACCTCGGCATCGGACACGCAGGCAACCGACACCGGTTCTGCCGATGGATGTGTGAGGAACAACGGGTGCCTCTGAGCGGAATAACGTCGCGGGATGCGCCTCCGTTCGACCGCCGTCGTCATCGCCCTCCTCGCGGTCGCAGCCTGCGGATCGACCCCGTCCACGTCGTCGACCACCAAGGCTGTGACGACCTCACCGTCGGTGCCCGCCGCCTCTCTCGCGCCCCCGACCGCTGTGGCACCCGCGGCGGTGACGACGCAACCGACGTCCCCGCCTCAAACGACGACGACGCCGTCGCCGACAACGCCACTGACGACGACGCCGCCACCGCCGGCGAGTGCAGCACCGACCACGATCGCGGCTCCGGTGACCCTTCCGCCGACCACCGAAGCACCGACCACGACCACGCCCGCCCTCACCGGTACGTGGCAGAGCACCGATGTCGGCGCCGACCTGTTCCTGACGGTGAGCTGCGCGGCCAGCAACTTCTGTGTGGCGATCAACCAGCGCGACGACGCGTACATCTATGACGGATCGGGTTGGGGCGCGGCGTCGCCGGCGGATGCCCCGTACAACGTGAACACCGTGTCGTGCCCGTCGGTCACGATGTGCGTCGTCACCGACATCCAAGGTGGCTACTCGTTGTTCGACGGCTCGGCCTGGAGCGCCCGCCGGAACGTCGCGACGAACCGCCGGTCCGACGGCCTCGACGGTGTCACGTGCCCGACCACCACGTTCTGCCTGGCGATCACGGATTCGGGCGCAGCGTTCACGTTCGACGGACGCACGTGGACGGGACCGACGATGATGGATCCGCCGGCGGCGGCCGCCGTCGACGCCATCAATGCGGGAGGGGACCAGGAACTTCCGAAGCTGTACATCTCGTGCTCGTCGGAGCAGTTCTGCATGGTCGTCGACAACTTGGGCAGCGCGTTCGCGTACGTGAATGGTGCGTGGGGTGCGTCGGTTCAGCTCGACGCGGGGGTCGTGCCGAACCAACTGACCGCGCTGTCGTGTTCAGCCGACATGTTCTGCGTCGCGACCGAGTCGGGATCGACGTACTTCACGTTCGACGGCTCCGCGTGGTCACCCGCCCAAACTGCCGCGCAGACCATGTTCGGCCCGGTGGCATGTTCGTCGAAGTCGTTCTGCATGACGACCGGGAACTACTGGTCCGTCTTCGACGGAACGATGTGGACGTCCTCGTACAGCAATGATTCGAACAGTCAAGGCCCGTCGCAATCGTTCGCCTTGGCGTGCACGCCCGACAAGTACTGCGTCAGCGCAGGCGCGTATGCGTCGGTGAGCACCTACACGCCGTAGCTGGACGCGGCGTCGTGGTTGGTCACCGCGATGCACCGTCCTCCAAGTGCGTCGTCGCCCTCTACGCCTCGCCCGGCAGAATCGATGTGGGATCCCGCATTACGATCGCGACCGGCTCCGACGATGGGGATGCGGCGATGGACGAGGAACGGGTCAGTGCGAACCACATCGGCTGGTTCGATGATGCCATGACCCGCCGGGCGGTGTTCGGCCTGCTGGGCCTGACCGCGCTGGCTACGGCGTGCGGCAGCGGGGGATCCGGGTCCGCCTCGGCCAGCACGACCACTGCGGCGCCACAGCCGACCGACACCGTCGCATCGACCACCACGCCGCCCACATCGCCGGCAACATCGACACCAGCAACAGCGACGACAGCGACGTCGACGACAGCGACGTCGACGACCGAGGCTGTCGCGGTCGCGCCAAGCGCGTCGTCGGCGACGACCGCCGCGGCAGTGGTCACGACCCCGCCGACGGAGGCGACGCCCACCACTTCGCCACCGACATCGGCCGGCGCAAGCGAGGCGAGCATCGTGCCGGGCATCAACGTGAACGTGACCGATGCGATCCTCGCCGACGATGCGCAGAGCTATGGCGGTTCATGGACGGCGGCGTGGAGCTTCGACGATCAGTCCGCCTCCGGAACGATCACGGCGGATGTCGTCATCGACGTGCCGAGCCGATCGATCACGTCGTCCGGTTCGGTGACTGGTCCGCTCTTCGCTGACCCGGTGCCGCCGATCAGCACGACGGTCTCGGTCGACTCGTACATCTACGACGACGACGGAAACTTCCGCATCGACTACCCAACCGTGCTCGGCCCGACCGCCGTCACCAGCGACGGCGGATTCGGCAAGTTCAAGTTGCACGTCGATCTCGTCGGACGGGCCGATGCGGTTGCGTTCGACGCGGCCGGAGTCGCCAACCGGCCGTCGCTCATCCCGATCACCTTCACGATCACGGCGGCCGACGGGACCACACGAACGGGCACGATCCAGGGCAAGCCCGGCTGACAGATCCGGCCGGTGGGCTCAGCAGACGAACGAGCCGTTCAGATGGATGGGAGCCAAAGCGGGGTCCGGAGGCGGGTTCGTCGCCGGCGGCGCAGGCGAGACGTAACGTGGCACGAGGTCGAGGTCGATCGTGCCCATGGCGCCGTCGAAGGTGGCGGTTCCGGCAGCGGTCGGTGTCGACGTCTGATCGCCGGCCGTCCACAGCAGCGACTCGTCCCTGAAATGGGAGAAACTCACGCTCTCCAGATTCGGTGACGCGGGGAACGTGGTCGTCCCGGTGGGCAGCGTGATCTGCAAGACGTACGCGTCGCCGTTGCTGCCATCGAACTCGAATCCGGCACTCGTCGACGTTCCGACGCCATGGCACTTGCCGGTCGTGAGCGGCACCTGGGTGAGGGTGTCGTTGATGTATCCAGTCGCCACGATCGTCGCCCCGGCTGTCGCCGTGCTGGTCGAGGCGGCCTCGGTCGGCGGAGTCGATGCCGGAGAGGTTGTCGTCGCCGGCTGCGTAGCGATGGTCGCTGGGAGCTCGGCGGAGGTCGGTGCTTCCGAGGGAGGGATCGTTGTCCCGGCGAGAGCAGTCGTCGACGCCGCGGTGGTCGGGACAGCGGTGGTCGTGGCGGCGATGGTTGGGGCGCTGGTGGCGAGCGGCTTCACCCCAGAACTTCCGCACGCAGCAAGCGTGAGGGTCGCCCCGCACGCGGCCGTCAATGCCGTCCGCCAGGTCATTGCGCCCATGGTGCCTCCGAGGTCGCGCTCGCCCGCACTGTAGTTGTTCACCGATCGCGGATGGCCCGTCGCCGTCGCCGTCGACCGTCGCCGTCGACCGTCGACCGTCGCCGTCGACCGTCGGCGCCTCGCCATCCGCGTCGATGCGTCAAGCAAGCCCATAAACATCACAATGGGACGGTCGATTGGTAT
>JAOBWQ010000222.1 GCA_025463425.1 Ilumatobacteraceae bacterium
GTCGAACCGGCGCACGTCGCGCAGCACGCCATGGAACGGCCTCGAGGCAGCCTGCACGCGCAGCGCATCGGTGAGCTGCAGCTCGCCGCCGGCACCGGGACGGAGGTCCGCGATCGCGTCGAACACATCCGGCGTCAGCACGTACCGCCCGATGATGATCAGGTCGCTCGGAGCGTCGGCCACCGCCGGCTTCTCGACGAGGTCGGCGATCGCGACCACGCCGTCGGCATCGATCTCGCCGGCGGGAGTGATCACGCCGTACGCACTGACGTCTTCGCGAGGGATCCGCTTGAGCCCGACGACGCTGCCGCCGGTCGAAACGCAGACATCGCACATCGCGGCGAGGAGCTCGCTCGTGCCCATCAGCTCGTCGGGCAGCAGCACGGCAAACGGCTCGTCGCCAACCGCTTCGCGAGCGCAACCGACCGCGTGGCCGAGGCCCCGCGGGTCGTCCTGGTAGGCAAAGCTGATCTGCACATCGCGGCCGATCGCCTGCATCCGTTCGGCCAATTCGGCCCGGCCGCTCGAGATCAGCTTGGCGATCACGGCCGGCGATTCGGCGAAGTACGCCTCGATCGACGGCTTGGTCCGGCTGTTGACGATGACGATGTGGTCGATGCCGGCACCGACGGCCTCGTCGATGACCAGCTGCAGCGCCGGCACGTCGATGATCGGCAGGAGCTCCTTGGGAACGGCCTTGGTGGCCGGCAGGAACCGGGTACCGAGGCCGGCAGCGGGGATGACGGCCGTACGGACTCGCATGGGTCGCCAGCCTACAAAGCCGCTATCGTTGGCGCTCGCAAACGTCGAGTGCTTGCGCCGCCGGAGAGACCACAACATGCCCACGTACGTCTACAAGTTCATCGACACCGGTGAGACGATCGAAGTCCAGCAGGCCTTCAGCGACGACGCGCTCACTGAAGCCGTACATCCCGGCAGCGGCGCGACGATGCCCGTCAAGAAGGTCTTCCTCCCGGTCGGGGTGTCGTTCAAGGGCGGCGGCTTCTACAAGACCGACAGCCGCGGGGGGTCGGGCGCGTCCAGCACCTCGACGACGGCACCCTCCTCCGGTGATGCACCGAGCAGTGCGCCATCCTCGGGTGGCTCGTCCTCGAGCAGCGACGCCCCGGCGAAATCGTCCTCGGGCGAGTCGTCGTCGAGCAGCAGCAGCACGCCGGCCGCTGCACCGGCCAAGGCCGCCAGCAGCGACTGACGTCGCCGCTCGTTCACCGACACCCTTCCCCGCCACCTTCCCCCACATCTCCCTGCCGGTTCGGCAGCACAAGAGAGGGGGTCGCATGATGCGGCTGTTGGCGAACGTTCGCATGCAATTGGCCCGGCGGCCGTGGGTCCGTTGGGTGTTCGTGGCGGTCCTCGCGCTGGGAGTCGGTGGCTCCGTCGCGTCCGGCCTCGCCGGGGTTCGACGCGAACGTGATGCCTGGGGTCGGTCGACGACGGTCTACGTCGCGACCCAGGACCTCGTCGCGGGAGACCCCATCGGCGGTGCCGTCGAGCGCCGCGAGGTGCCGGAGGCGATCGTCCCCGATTCGGCGCTGGTGGCGCTGCCGGCGGGATCGACGGCAACGCAGCGGATCGGTCGGGGCGAGATCGTGACCGACGGTGACATCGTGGACACGACCGGGCCGCAGGCGCTGATCCCCACCGGTTGGCTGGCGATCGATGTCACCGATGTCGCCAATCCGACGCTCTTCGCCGTCGGCGACAGCGCCGCTGTCCTGGCGGGCGGTGCGTCCGTCGCGGTCGCGGCGGTCATCGTCGAGGTGACTGCTACCGACGTCGTGGTCGCGGTCCCACTCGCGGACGCCCCCACCGTTGCGGCTGCGGCCAACGAGCGCACCGCAGTGATCGCGCTCAGCGCGGCCGCGCCGGAGGTGCCCTGAGCGAGACCACTCAGAGGATGCGGGTGCTGGGCACGACCCTCGGTGACCACGGCCGGGCTTGGTCCCAGTGGTGGCCGACGGGGCGGCCGAGGCGGAGCTTGGCCAGGAAGTCCGCCGGTCCGTCGAAGTCCGGCATCTCGACATAGGCGGCACCCAGCGCCAGAGGCACATGGGCGTCGCTGCCCGCCCCAGCGGCGAGGTCGAACTCGGCTGCGAACTCGGCCGCGCGGCGGTTCAGCGACTGCAGCGAGGTCTTCGCGTTGATCACCTCGATCGCATCGACCAACCCGGCCTCCACCAGCGCGCGCATCGCCGGTTCGGCCAAGTTGCGGCGCATCGGATCGAACGGGTGCGGGATGTAGACCAGCCCGCCCTGCTCGCGGATCCGCTGCGCTGCTTCGGCCGGCTGCACACCGATCGGCACCCGCTCGGAGAGGAACAGCCCGATGATCTCGCCGGCGTGCGTCTTCAGCTCCTCGCCGACCACCACCCTGCAGGGCAGGATCGCGGCCAGTTCGACGGCTCCCGCGATCGCGATGTGGTCGGTGATGCACAGCACGTCGATCCCTGACGCGATCACCGCGTCGATGATCTCGTCCGGTGTGGTCGTCGAATCGCCACTCCACATCGTGTGGCTGTGCATGTCGACCCGGATCCAGCTCGCGGGCACCACGTCGGCCAGATGGGGGTGCCGCGCCAACGCTTCCGCGTCGGGGGCGCTGACCGGGTCGACCATGGGTGCTCACGGTACCCGGGCGGTCTCGGCACGTGGCAACATCGGCGCGTGGCACTGCGACGGCGGACGAAGTTGATGTTCATCACCGGCGCCGGTGGCCTCCTCGGTCGTCATCTGCAGCGCAGTCCGCAGGCCGCGACATGGAACATCGTCGCACCCGGCTCGCACTCGCTCGACATCTGCCGGCGCGAGGCCGTGCTCGACATGATCACCGAGTGGAAGCCGGCCGCTGTGGTACACCTCGCCTACCGCAAGGACGACAGGCGAGTGATCGTCGACGGCACCCGCAACGTCGCCGAGGCGGCGGCTGCATGCGGCGCGCGGCTCGTGCACCTGTCGACCGACGTCGTCTTCGCCGGACGACCCGCGCCGTACACCGAGCGCGACGAACCGTTCGCGATCACCGAGTACGGACGGATGAAGGCCGAGGCCGAGGTGGTGGTCCGAACCATCGACCCGGCGGCGGCGATCGTGCGGACCTCGCTGATGTACTCCACCGAGTTCCTGGCACCACTGCAGATCGACGTGCAACGAGCGCTGCGCGGTGAAACCACGCCGACGTTCTTCACGGACGAGTTCCGTTGCCCGGCCCACGCCGCCGACATCGCGTCCGCCGTCGCACAGCTCGCGACGATGCCCCAGGTCAATGGGCCGATCCACATCGCCGGACCGGAGGTGCTGAGCCGAGCCGAACTGGCCGTGGCCGTCGCCAACTGGCTGGGGATGAACCCGAACCGGCTGCGCACCGACACCCTGGCCGGTGCCGGGCTGACCCGCCCGGCGCGCATCGTGCTGGACTGCACGAAGGCCAACGCACTCGGGTTTCGTGCCCGTCCGATCGGCGAGGCGCTGCGATGAACCCCGGCCAGGCCGGTACCTTGGTGCGCCGCCGGGAACGACAGAAAGCTGCACACGTGAAGACATGGATGTCGGGTTCGATGATGATCGGGTTGCTCTTCGCCGCAGCGTCGTGCAGCGGCAACTCCTCTGACACGGCCCCGAAGCCGGTCCTGTCCTATCCCCCCGTCGACGCCGCGACGTTGACATCGCTGCAGAATCGCGTCGTCAACATCACGTACGACGCGGCGGTCGCACGAGGTGTCAACATCGATCCCGACTGCCTGCGGTCGGTCGGCGCCCAGTTCAGTGAGGCCGACGCCAAGCTGATCGACGACGCCAACACCAACGCTGCGAAGCCATCGAAAGCCGAACCGACGCTGAGCGCGCAGGGCTCCACCCTCGCTGCCGCTGTGCAGCACTGCGTCAAGCCCGGTCCGCTGCCGACCACGACGACGATCAGCGCCTCGACCACCTCGACCACGAACGGTTGAATCGCGCGCTCAGGTCAAGGGAACGTGGCGCACCGCCACCACCGCCGCTGCGGCGATCTCGACCACTGCGGCAGTCCGGCGTGGTGCCCGACGGCGTTGGATCGCCGACCCGGGGTTGATCTGATGCTGCTCGTGAGCGTCGCCGATCCGGCGGTCGACCTCGTGCCACGGCAGGTGCGAGTGACCGAACACCACCACGTCGGCGTCCGGGAACCAGCGCCTCAGTCGCGCTGCCCGGCCGGTGGCCGGCCCACTGTCGTGCACCACGCCGATGGAGCATCCGCCGACGTCGATCAGGAGCCGCTCGGGCAACGTCATCCCCCGGTCGTTGTTGCCGAGGACGGCGTGGACGGGCGCGTAGATCTCCAGGGCG
Source organism: Ilumatobacteraceae bacterium (assembly GCA_025463425.1). Classification (GTDB taxonomy): domain Bacteria; phylum Actinomycetota; class Acidimicrobiia; order Acidimicrobiales; family Ilumatobacteraceae; genus WLMZ01. The sequence goes on from JAOBWQ010000222.1 coordinate 4,342, forward strand.
CGGAGGACCGCGGGATCGGTGATGTCCCCTGCGTGGATGATCTCGTCGGCGTCGACGAGCAGGTCGCCCAACGTGTCGATCAACCGCCCGGCGTGGGCAGCACCGAGGTGCGTATCGGCGACCAGCAGGACGTTCATCTCGTCATCGTCGCAGACAGGTGGCACATCCGCCCGCGGTCAGTTGCGGGGCACCCACCACTAGGGTGAGCCGCCGTGAACAACCAGGACCATCGGTCCTGATACGACGGAAAAGAGATATATGAAGCGTTTCATGACCACCACCATGGCAGTGGGCTTGCTGTTCGCAGCAGCCTCGTGCAGCAGCGATGCCAAGCCGGCCACCACCACCAAGGCCACCACCGAGGTGACCACCGCCGCCAGCAGCGACGTCACGACGGGTGACAGCACTGCTGTCTCGACCGGCGCCGCAACCCCCGGCAGCGTCGACCTGTCCGGCCTCGACGCCGCACGCGCCCAGGCCGTCACCTCCGGCATCGCCAGCGCTGCCGCCGCAGGCAGCGTTCTCGATCCGGCCTGCTTCATCAACATCGTCAAGCAGCTCAGCGACGCCGATGTCAAGCTGATCAACGATGCCGGCCCCGACGGCCAGCCCACCCTGAGCTCGTCCGGCGAGGCGCTCGGCGCGCAGGTCTCGACCTGCATCACCCCCGCCCCCTGATCTCGGGCACCAACTGACGGCTACCGGCCGGCGGGCCGCTCTTCGGAGCGATTCGCCGGCCGGAGCTCGTTTTCGGGTCATGCACCGACCGTGCGCTGGAACTTGTTCATCAGATGACGGCCGGCGAGCACGGGTTGGTGCTTCGGCGCGCCGAGGCCGGGCAGGCACTCGATGCGCGCGTCCCAGTTCGCGTTGTGGAAGAACGCGAGCGACGTGCGTCGATCGGCATCGGGTGGTTCGACGACCCGATGCATCGTCGAACGCCAGCGGTCGTTGGTCCACTGCGCCAGGCTGTCGCCGAGGTTGACGACGAACCCGTCCGGCACCGCATCGATCGGCGTCCACCCGCCGGAGGCGTCCTGAGTCTCCAGACCGTTGCTGCCGGGGGCAGTGCGCAGGATCGTCAGCGTGCCGTAGTCGGTGTGTGCGCCGGCACGCAGCTGGCCCGGCAGAGGGGGCACGGTGAGCGCCGGGTAGTCCAGGCAGCGCAGCGCACTGACGTGGTGGTCGATCATCGGCTCGAAGTAGGCCCGGTCCAGTTCGAGAGCGACAGCCATGTGCCCGAGCAGCTGCGCGGCCAGCGCGGACATCGCGAGGTAGTACGTCTCGAGCGCGGGCCGGAAGCCGGCGGGCGCAGCCGGCCAACGGCTCGGCGAGCGCACCCAGATCTCGTCGGGGTCGGTCGGCGTGACGCTTGGTTGATCGATCGGGCCGAACGAGTAGGTGTGCTTGCGGTCCGGCGGGGTCGCGTGCTCCAGCGAGGCGGCCAGCGATTCGACCTCGAACCCGATGTAGCCGTAGGGGTACCCGCTGTACGGCACCGCGACCGCCTGACGCACCTCGGGCGGCTCGTCGAAGAAGTCTCGCGTCGCCGACCACGCCGCGTCCGTCACCGACGTCGGCACACCGTGGTGGATCACCTGGAAGAACCCGATGTGCTCGCAGGCGCTGCCGATCTGCTCGGCGACCACGCCCGGCTCGCCCGCGAGATCGATCACCGGGACCAGCACGACCGGCCCCTACGCGCCGCTCATCGTCAGGTCGCGGATCACGAGGCTGACACCGGCGGCACGCATCGGCAACCAGTCGACGTCGCCGCCGACCTCGACGATGTCGTGAAGCATCCGTTGCAGCGTCGACGCGATGGTGAACTCGCGCACCGGTCCGCCGAGCTGACCGTGGCTGATCAGCAGGCCCGATGCGCCAGTGGAGAAGTCGCCGCTGATCGCGTTCACGCCGCTGTGCATGCCCTGCACGCTCTGGATCAGCACGCCGTCGTCGACGTCGGCGATCAACTCCGCCTGAGAGCGCGTCCCCGGCTGCAGCTGCATCGCGAGGCAGCCGACACCCGGTGTGCCCTTGAACCCACCGCGCACAGCGTTGCCGGTGCTCTTCGTGCCGGCCCGGCGGGCGCTGTACGAGGAGTGGACGAAGCCCTGCAGCACGCCGGCGTCGATCAGCGCGTTGCGGCGCGCCGCCAACCCTTCTCCGTCGATGTCGGTGGCCGTGTACGCCTTCGGGTTGGTGGGGTCGTCGACCAGCGTGAACAGCGGGGAGGCGACGGATTCACCGACCCGGTTGGCGAAGAGGCTGCGACCCTTGGCGACGTTCTCGCCGTTCAGCGCGCTGCTGAGCACACCCAGGAACTGCGCGGTCACGTACGGATCGAGCACGACTGTGATCTTCTTCGACGGTGGCTTGACCGCCCCGAGGAGCCGGGTGGCGCGATCGGCCGCTTCCCGAGCGGCCTTGGCGAGGTCGAACTCCTGCGGTGAACGCCCGACGGCGAACCCGAAGCCCGTCTGGGTCTCGTCGCCGTCGTCGGCCAGCGTGCTGACCGAGCAGTAGCAACCGTTCTCGCGGCCGCTGACCCGGATGCCACTCGTCGACGAAACGGCTGCCTCGCCGGAGGCGTCGCTGTAGTTGGCGTCGTCGACCCGCACCCGCGAGTCAGCGCCGCGCGTGAGACGCTCGAGCTCTTTCGCCAGCGCGATCTTGCCGTCGGTGGCGTATGCGGCCAATGCGTCGCTCCACAGCTCCTGCTCGACCACCGGCACGCCGTCGGCCTCGGCCAGTCCCGCCCACTCGTCGGGCGTACCGAACGAGACGTTGTCGCGCGCTTCGGCCAACACCGAGGCGATCGCATCGTCGTCGAGCGTGCCAGCGTAGGCGAAGCCCGTGCGACCCTCGCGGATGACCCGGATGCCGATGCCCTCGCTCTGCGCGCTGACGAAGTGCTCGACCTCGCCCTCGTAGATCCGGATGTCGGTCTCCTGCCCACGCGACACGTAGGCCTCGATGTGTTCGTCCTTGCCGGCCTGGGCGATGACCCGATCGGCGATCGCCTGCAGCTCGCTCATGCCGCGGTCCCGCCGATGGTCATCGTCTTGACCCGCAGCGTCGGCTGACCGTCGCCGACCGGCACGCCCTGGCCGTCCTTGCCGCACGTGCCCGGGTTGCCCATCGCGAAGTCGTTGCCGAGCGCCTCGATGTCGCGCAGCACCTGCGGACCGTTGCCGATCAGGTTGCCCTCGCGGAGCGGCTCGGTGATCTCGCCGTTCTCGATCAGGTAGGCCTCCGTCATGCCGAAGACGAAGTCGCCGGAGGCGGTGTTCACGCTGCCGCCACCGAGCTTGGCCACGTACACGCCGTTCGGCGTGTTGCGGATGATGTCCTCCGGCGTCTCGGTGCCGTTGAGCACGTACGTGTTCGTCATCCGCACCATCGGCAGGTGCATGTAGCTCTGCCGGCGGCCGTTGCCGCTGTGGGCATGGCCCTCCTTGCGGGCGCGGAGGTGGTCCCACATGTAGTCGGTGAGCACGCCGTCCTTGATCAGCTCGTTGTACTGGCTGGGATGGCCTTCGTCGTCGATGCCGATCGCCCCCCACTCGCCGGCCATCGTGCCGTCGTCGACGAGAGTGACGAGCGGCGATGCGACCTGCTGGCCGACCTTGCCTGCGTACACGCTGGCGTTCTTTCCGACGAGGTCGGCCTCGAGGCCGTGTCCGCACGCCTCGTGGAACAAGACACCACCGCTGCCGGCCTTGATCACCACGGGGATCGAGCCACTCGGCGCCGGTCGGGCGCGGAGCTTGGTGATCGCCTGCTGCGCTGCACGGCGAGCGAGCTCCTCGACGTCGTTCGCGTCGAAGACCTCGAACCCGATCGTGTGGCCCAGTGACTCGAAGCCGGTCTGCATGCCCGCGTCGCCGTTGGCGACGACGCTGATCCGCAGGAGGTGACGAACCTGTTCGTCCTCGGCCAGCAGGCCATCGCTGTTGGCGACGATGATCCGCTTGCGGCTGTCGCCGTAACCGGCCGACACCTGACCGATGGCCGCACCGGTGGATCGCGCGGCATCGTCGATGCGCTGCAGGAGCGCGACCTTGGCGGACTTGCTGACGGTGTCGGGATAGACCTCGACGGTGTTGACCGGATGCGGGGCCTGGCGGGTGAGGCCCACGGTGCGCGTGCCGCCACCACCCTGCGCCGCCACGGCGCCGGCGGCCTCTGCCGCGGCGCGCAAACCGCTCTCGGAGAGGTCGGCGGTGTACGCGAACCCGGTCGTCTCTCCGCGCACGACGCGGATGCCGGCACCCCGGTCGCGGCCGCTGGTGACCTGCTCGACCTTGCCGTCGTCGAGTCCGGCCGAGGTCGAGGACTTGTCCTCGGCGTAGACCTCGGCGAAGTCGCCGCCGGCGCGCAACGCGGTTCCGAGCACTCGTTCCAACACGTCTTGTTCGATCACGGATCTCATGCTAACGATCCCTGCTTCGTCGCAGCAGGGGCCATCACGGCCGATCATCCGTCCCCGGCAACGTCCCCGAAAGCCGCCCTGGCGCCGTGACGTGGCTAACCTCAGCCGCATGGCGAACGCGATCGAAGTCGGTCTGCGCGGTGAGGCGCGGATCACCGTCGCCGACGCCGACACGGCGATGTCGCACGGCACCGGCTCCGTACCGGTGTTCGCGACCCCGTGCGTGATCGCACTCTGCGAACGAGCTGCGATCGCGGCCGTCGGCGAACGGCTGCCGGACGGCGTCACCACGGTCGGGATGCGCGTCCAGGTCGACCACCTGCAGCCGACCGCGGTCGGGCACGAGGTGACGGCAGAGGCGTTCCTCAAGCACATCGAGGGACGCCGGCTGACGTTCGCCGTGTCGGTCCACGACAACCGCGGCCTCGTTGCCGCCGGCAAGGTCACCCGCGTCATGGTCGACATCGAACGGTTCATGGGCAAGACGGTCTGACCCGTCGCCTCGATCTGTGGCGACGAGGCCGACGACCTAGAGTCGTGGTTCGTGTCTGCGCCCGTGGAGAACCAGCCGTCGAAGCTGCGCGCAGCTTTTCCGTGGCTGCGCGAGGTCGCCGTCATCGGCGCGATCTACCTCGTGTACACGTTGGTCCGCAACCAGTTCGGCTCGGCCAACCTGCAGATCGGTGACGAGCCGCGCCACGCGTTCCACAACGCGGTCGACATCATCAACCTCGAGAAGGCGATCGGCCTGTTCCACGAGCAGACCGTGCAGCGCTGGTTCCTGGGCACGCCGTTCATCAAGTTCTTCAACATCTTCTACGGCACGGCACACTTCGCCGTCACACTGGGGATCCTGATCTGGTTGTTCGTCACGCGTCGCGAATCGTTCGGGCGTTGGAGGACCACGCTGATGGCCACGACGATCCTCGCGCTGATCGGCTTCATGCTGTTTCCGCTGATGCCGCCGCGGTTGTTCAACGCCTTCGCTCGCGACTGCGGCCCGGGCAAGGAGCACACGATCTGCTACCGATACGGCGGCGGGGACCTCGCCGTCCAGCAGCACGAACCGGACTACAAGTTCGTCGACACGTTGCGCGAGGTCGGTGGGCTCTGGAACTTCGACTCCAAGAAGCTCGACAGCGTGTCGAACCAGTACGCGGCGATGCCGAGCCTCCACATCGGCTGGAGCACGTGGTGCACACTCGTGCTGCTGCGCTTCGCGAAGCGCCGGCGGACCAAGATCCTGGCGGTGCTGTACCCGATCGTCACCCTCACCGCGATCGTCGCGACAGCGAACCATTACATCATCGACGCGGTCGGCGGTCTGGTGATCGTCGGCGCGGGCTATCTGATCGGGTTGGGGCTGGAACGGCTCACCACCCACCGCGACACTCCCGAGCCGACCTCAGCAGTCGACGATGCAGCCCTCGTCGGCTGAGCCGTCCGGCGCGCCGCCCGCGGCGGCGCCGGGCGCCCCCCGCGCGCAGCTCACACCGCGCAACATCGGGATCACCGCCGCCGTCGCGGTGGTGCTGCACCTTCCCGCGTTGATCCGCAAGAGCGCGCTGAACAGCGACGAGGCCACGATCGCCACCGTTGCGCGGATGCTGCGCCACGGCGCGCAGCTGTACACCAGCGCCGTCGATCGCAAGCCGCCCGGAGCGTTCATCCTGTACCGGGTGTTGGAGCCGATCTTCGGCGCGTGGACGCTCACGGCCGGCCGCTGGCTGGCGCTGACGCTGACGGTGATCGCGATGTGGATCCTCGGGTTCGAGGCCAGGCGCCGCTGGCCGACGGTGTCGCCCGTCGCCGTCGCCGTCCTCGGCATCGTCGCGTTCTCGGTGCTGCCCGCCGAGGATTCGCGCGCCGTCGGCTTCGAGCTGCTCGCGACGCTGCCGGCGGTGGCCGCGTTCGTGCTCGGCGCGCGCCGTCGCTTCCTGCCGGCCGCGGTCATGCTCGGCCTGGCGGGCCTGTTCAAGCAGCCGATGCTGCTCGGCGCCGCACCGCTCGCCGTGCAGTGCCTCACCGTGGGTCCGGGGATGGCCGTGCCGCGGTGGTCGCGGCGCGTGCTCAGCCTGGCCATGGCCGGCGTCGTCACGGCCGCAACTGTGGCCGCGGGCCTGGCCCCGTTCGGACTGCGCAACGCGTTCTCCTGGTTCGCGGGCAGCGGCGACAAGTACCTCAGCGGAACTCACCTCAGCACGGTCGCGATCATCACCCTCGAACAGCTCGGTTCCGT
>JAOBWQ010000246.1 GCA_025463425.1 Ilumatobacteraceae bacterium
CATCGTGGCGACGCTGGTCATCGCGACGATCCTGGCGACGCTGTCGGCATGGTGGCCCGCTCGTTCCGTGTCACGCCAGCCGGTGATGGTCGCCCTGTCCGGCCGACCCGCACCACCGCGGCCGGTGCATCGGTCGATCGGTCTCGCGCTCGTCGTCGTGGCAGTAGGCTTCGTCGCGCTCTGGTTCTCGAAGCCGACGACCCCGCAGGTTCGCACAGCCCTGCTCATCGCCGGCCTGGTCGCCGTGGTCGTGGGCGCGGTGCTGGCCAGTCCAGCGGCGATCCGCGTGCTCGCCACCGTCTCGCGACGGTTGCCGTTCGGCCCGCGACTCGCACTGCGCGACCTGTCCCGGCACCAGTCACGCGCCGCTGCGGCCCTGGCTGCGATCACGTTGGGCATCGCGATCTCGGTCTCGATCGTCGGTGTGGCGGTTGCGAGCCAGAGCCCCAACTCGCACCCCAACCTGTCATCGTCGGAACTCGTCATCCACTCGTCCGGTCCCGATCACCCGCCCGATCCCACGCTCACGGCAGCGCAGCTCAGCGCGCTCGACAAGCAGGTCGACTCGATCGTCGCCGCGATCCAGGGCTCGACGCGCACCCTGGCCCTCGACGTCGCCGTGAACACCGCGTCAGGCAATGGCGCCGGCAACCGGCCGGTCGAGATCGCCACTCCCGTGGGCGACCGGCACTACGACTCTGTCTCCGATGGCGATGCATACGTGGCCACGGACGATCTGCTCCGCGGCCTGGACATCGATCCAGCAAGTGTCGCGAGCGGCACGGAGGTGCTCCGTTCGAGCGCCTTGGATTCACTGCCTCTGGTCGTGCTCGACTTCTCCAGCCGAGGGGATTCTTCGGTGCAGTCAGCGACGACCCAGACGCTGGATCTGCCTCCGTACGGTTCGGCGCCGAACACGCTCCTCACCCAGGCCACCGTGTCGGCACACGGCTTGGGCCTTGCTCGGAGCGGGTGGTTCGTCCAGGCGGACCACGCGCTGACCTCGGCCGAGCTCGCGTCGGTTCGCGCCGCTGCAGCCGCTGCGGGGTTCGGTGTCGAGCAGGAGAACAAGCCCGACGACCTGAGCCCGGTGCGCAACTGGGCCACGGGCATCGGCGCCGCGCTGGCACTCGCGCTCGTTGCGATGGCGGTCGGACTGATCCGCGGTGAATCGGCTCGCGACACGCGCACGCTCGCTGCCACAGGCGCCGAGGCCCGTACTCGGCGAGCCATCACCAGCAGCACGGCCGCGGCCCTCGCGGTGTCGGGGGTGGTGCTCGGCCTCGGCGGTGCGATCGTCGCCCTCATCGCGGTGTTCCACAGCCACCTCACCCGGCTCACGCCGATCCCGGTCGTCGACCTGCTCGCGATCGGCATCGGCCTGCCGCTGGTCGCGACCATCGCCGGATGGCTCGTCGCCGGGCGCGAACCGCGGGCGTTCAGCCGTCAGATGCTGGACTAGCACGAGGAAGATCCGGTCTGCGGGACGGACCACGTCGTGGTTCGATGGGTTTGGCGAGCTGATGTAGATGTTGTCGACGTTTTGGGTACAGCTCTGCGCCGTACGTCCACGTCGTGAGGGGATTTGCCGTGCCGACTTCGATTTCGCTGTCACCTGACCACTACGCCAGCGCCATGTCGATCACGCTCCGAACGCTCGCCGAGATCGACGGATCGTTGCACGCCTCGATCCTTGCGTTCGTTGACGGGCGGCCGGTCACGGTGTTGACGACCGACGGCCGCATCGGCGCGCAGCTCGATGGTGACGGACCGACGCTCGCCGCACTCGCGGGGCGGCCGAGCCGGGTGCCGACGGTGCAGCGTGCTGAGGAGTACCCCGATTACGTCGAGGCTTGTCAAGCCTGCGGCGTGTGCAGTGTGGCCGCGATGCCCATCAAGGTCGGCCGTCAGACCATTGGCGTCGTCACCGTCACCTCCGCTGACCATCACGGGTTCGCCACCGAGGACCTTCGGGCCATCCGCCGAACCGCCGATCAGCTCGCACCGATCATCGGCGCCCACTGCCGCAGTCACCCCCAAGTCGGCGCTGCGGCAAGCTGAACAGCCGCGTCACCGCGCCGGAACGCCTCGGCGTGACGGACCAATCGGATCAGGCGGCTCCGCCTCGGTCGGCTCGCGGCCTCCGAGATAGCTTGCCCGCCAGCCGACCCTGAGGAGATGTCGTGAGCGGTATCACATCAGCGAAGGTCCGCGCGGGCCTCGGTCATCCGGTCATCGACGCCGATGGCCACTTCGTCGAGATGGCGCCGATCCTGCACGACGAGATCGTCGAGACGCTCGTCGAACTGGGTGGCGTCGGATTGCGTGATCGCTATCTCGCCAGCAGCGTGCGCCCCACGGACACATCCGTCATCCTGGGCAGTCGAACGCTCACCGGGGCGCGTGACACGTGGTCGTCGATGCCGTCGTGGTGGGGTTGGCCGACGGAGAACGTTCGTGACCGGGCGACCGCACACCTGCCCGGCCTGCTGTATGAGCGTCTCGACGAGATCGGCATCGACTTCGCGATCCTGTATCCGTCGATGTCGCTGTCCTTCCTCGAAGTCGAGGACGACGAGCTCGCGGCGGCGCTCTGCCGGGCCGTGAACCGACACCACGCCCG
>JAOBWQ010000652.1 GCA_025463425.1 Ilumatobacteraceae bacterium
CAGCCTGGCCGCGATCTACGCGGTGATGGCCAGTGGCCTGGTGGTGACACAGACGACGACGGGCATCTTCAACTTCGCCCACGGTGCGGTGGGGATGCTCGCAGCGTTCGCCTACTGGCAGCTCCGCTTCGATTGGAACTGGCCTGCGCCGATCGCCTTGGCAGTGGTGCTCCTCGTGTTCGCTCCGGGCATCGGGCTGCTCCTCGACTGGCTCGTGTTCAAGCGCATCCGTGATGCCAGCGAGGCCATCAAGCTGGTCGTCACGATCTCCCTGCTGACCGGGATGATCTCCCTGGCGCGCTGGATCTGGGACCCGAACGTGGCACGCCCGATGAGCAAGTTCTTCGCCTCGAGCAAAGCCCTCCACATCGGGCCGACCACCATCACGTGGCACCAGGCGATCACGATCTTCGTGGCCCTGTTCGTCGCTGGGGCGCTCCGCCTCGTGCTGTTCCGCACCCGGCTCGGTCTGGCGATGCGCGCCTCGGTCGACGATCCCTCGTTGGCCGTGCTCAACGGCGCCCGTCCGGAGCTCGCCGCCAAGCTGGCGTGGTGCCTCGGCTCCACGTTGGCCGCGCTCGGCGGGATCCTGATCGCGCCGAACATCGCGCTCGACGCAGCCAGCCTCTCGTTGCTGATCGTCAGCGCGTACGCAGCCGCGGTCGTCGGGCGGTTGCGCAACCTGCCGATGACGTTCGTCGGTGCGCTCATCGTCGGGCTCACCGAGGCGATGCTGTCCGGCTACCTGCCGCGCAACCAGTACCTCACCGGGCTTCGGCTCGCCAGCCCGGCGCTGATCCTGTTCGTCGTGCTGCTGTTCATGCCGCATCACCGCCTCAAGACCAGAGTCCGCAGCCGCGAGTCGTTCCCGGTGCCGCAGTGGCGGGGCAGTCTGATCTTCGCCGCCACCGCCATCGCGCTCGGTGTCGTGCTGGCCACGACGCTCAGCGACTCGGACCAGATCACCTACGCGCACATCTTCAGCTACGCACTCATCGCGCTGTCGCTCGTGCCGCTCGCCGGCTACTCGGGGCAGATCTCGCTCTGTCAGCTGAGCCTCGCTGCCATCGGTGGCCTGGCCTACACCCACCTCGGCAATGGGTCCCCCTGGGGGCTGGTGTGGGCGATGTTGATCGCGGCCGCTGTCGGCTCGTTGATCGCCCTGCCCGCCCTGCGCCTGTCGGGCCTGTACCTCGCCCTCGGCACCGCAGCCTTCGCGATCGTGCTCGACAAGTGGATCTTCACGATGCCCAAGTTCAGTGTCTTCGGCTGGTTCGACGTGTCGCTGTTCGACCAGGGCTCGGTCGAGGTCCGCCCGCTCCACCTCTTCGGTGCGACGTTCGACGGGTCCGGTGCGCAGATCGTCGTCGGCGCCGTCCTGTTCTCGCTTGCTTCGCTGGTGGTGGTCGCCCTCCGACGTAGCTTCTTCGGCCGGCGGCTCATCGCGACGCGCGACAGCGAGGCTGCCTGCGCAACGCTCGGCGGCAACGTGATCGTCACCAAGGTCTCCGTCTTCGCGATCTCGTCGGCGATCGCCGGGCTCGGTGGGGCCGTCTACTCCGTGCAGAGTGGAACGATCTCGGCGAACTTCTTCGACTTCGTGTCCGGGTTGCCGATCTTCGTGCTCGCAGTCGTCGGCGGGGTGGCTGCGGTCGGCGGGGCGTTCTTCGCCGGCATCAACCTCGTCGGGGCATTGCCGGCACTCGTGGCGCTGGCGCCGTCGCTCAGCAACGTCGTCGCGCTCATGCCGGGCATGGCGGGCGTCGGGATGGGACGCGCACCCAACGGCGCGGTCTTCTACATGCGCCACGGCTGGTCGTCGCTGATCGACAACAAGCGGATGAGTGCGCTCTTCGCAGCGCTCCTGGCCGGGTGGTACGCGGTGCGCATCGGCGGGCTGGTCGGCAACTGGCCGTTCGTCGCAGGCCTCGTCGTGATCGTCATGGTGGTGCGCATCCCGAGCCGGGTGATCGAGGCCCGACGTGGTGTCGACCGCACGCCGAAGGTGCCGCCGGAATGGCGGGGTGTCGGCCAGCCGTGGGTGACGGCCGATGGACCGGCGATCGACCGCGAGCTCAGCATCGCGGCGGGGGAGCGAGGCAGCGGTGCTTGAGGCAACGGGAGTCACGGTGCGGTTCGGTGGCAACACCGCGCTGCACGAGGCATCGATCACCGCCGAACGGGGCCAGGTGTCGGGTTTGATCGGACCGAACGGCGCGGGCAAGACCACCCTGTTCAACGTGCTCACCGGGCTGCTGCGACCGGCGGCCGGTTCGATCAGCCTCGACGGTCACGACATCACACGATGGAACCCGACCCGCCGGGCCCGTCTCGGACTCGGTCGCACCTTCCAGCGGCTGGAGCTGTTCTCCCACCTCGACGTGCGCGAGAACATCGACGTCGCTGTCGAGTTCCACCGCGGCTGGTCGGGCAGCCGGCCCAGCGCGAAGGGGCGCACCGATGCGATCATCGAACGCCTCGGCCTACACGACGTCGCCGACTGCCGCGTCGACGAGCTCTCCACCGGTCGTGCCCGCCTCGTCGAGGTCGCCCGTGCACTGGCGATCGAGCCGAAGGTGCTGCTGCTCGACGAACCGGCCTCCGGGCTCGACGAGGTCGAGACCGATCGCTTCGGTGCGCTGCTGCGCGACCTCGCCGAGACCGATCACCTCGCCGTCGTGATCGTGGAGCACGACATGCGCCTGGTGATGGAGGTCTGCGACGTGCTGTCCGTGTTGGACCTCGGCCACGTCATCGCGTGCGGGCCGCCGGCCGAGGTGCGCAGGGATCCAGCGGTGCTCGAGGCCTACCTCGGGCCCATGGAGGGCGTCGCGT